>NZ_JBEYYT010000067.1:0-32089 GCF_040645715.1 Spirillospora sp. NPDC046719
CCCCCGGCGCGGCGGGGGCGGCTCGCCACGTTCGCGCGCGGCCGCTGGCTGCGCACGATCCCCGGCCGGATCCGCGCGCACGTCGCGCTCGTCCTGGCCGCGCTCGTCGCGCTGCTGGCCGTGCTGACGGTCGCGGTGGGGAACGCGCGCGACTCCGTCCAGACGATCGGGCACGACGCGGGCCCGCAGGTCGTCGCGACCAGCACGCTGTACTTCGCGCTCAGCGACATGGACGCGCAGGTCTCCAACATCCTGCTGATCGGCCGCCAGCACGACCTCGGCAGCGGCTACGACCAGATGATCGGCGCCTACGAGCGGCGCCGCGCGGACGCCGACGCGGCGGCGGTGCAGGCCGCGCAGCTCGCCGGGCGCGACCCGGCGCTGCGGCAGACCGTCCAGGACGTCCTCGACGGCCTCGGCCGGTACGAGCGGCTCGTCGGGTCGGCGATGCAGCTCAACCAGCAGGCCGACCATCCGGCGGGGGAGCCGCCGAAGGAGGTCGTCGACGCCTACCGGCAGGCGACCGACCTGATGAAGCTGGAGCTGCTGCCGAAGGCGTACAACATCACGCTCGACACCGGCGCGCACGTCCGGCAGGCGTACGAGTCGAAGCGGACGTCGGTGCTGACGGGCCGTGACTGGGTGGTCGTCGCGGGCGCGGTCGCGCTGCTGCTGCTGGTCGCGACGCAGCTGTACCTGGCGCGGACGTTCCGGCGGCTGCTGAACCCGGCGCTCGTCCTGGCGACGCTCGGGACCGTGGCGCTCACCGCCGTCGGCGCGGGCCTGCTGTCGGCGCAGGCGGGGCACATCCGGAAGGCGAAGGAGGACGGCTTCGACTCCGTGCTGTCGCTGTCCCGGGCGCGGTCGATCAGCCACAGCGCGTTCGCGGACGAGAGCCGCTACCTCCTCGACCCCGGCCGCGCCGACACTTACGAGCAGACCTACCTCGACAAGTCCCTCTCGGTGGTCTACCCGGACATCGGCGACAAGCCGCTGAACCTGGAGAACTACTACGCGGGGCTGGAGCAGAAGGTGGGGCCGTACCGCCCGCGCGAGGGCGCGGCGCCGTTCCTCGGCTTCCTCGCGGACGAGGCCGCCTCGGCGCGGAACGCCCGCGAGGCCGACGCGGTGCGGCGGACGCTGCGCGCGTACATCGTCGTCCAGCGCGACGACCAGCGGATGCGGTCGCTCGCCACGTCCGGGAACCGCGGCGGCGCCATCGCGCTGCGGATGGGCCGCCAGACCGGCGCGATCCCCGACTTCGACGCCTACGACGCCGCGCTCGGCTCGCTGATCGCCGTCCACCAGGACGCGTTCACCAGGCAGATCAAGGACGCGGACGGCGGGCTGCGCGGCTGGAAGGCCGTCCCGCCCGCCGCCGCCGTCATCGCGCTGCTGATCGTCGCGGGGGTCCGTCCCCGGCTGGCCGAGTTCCGCTGACCAGAGGAGACCCCCCATGCGCGCCACCCGTGCCCGTTCCGTCCGCCTCCCTTTCCGGCGCACCACTTTCCTGCGCGCCGCCGCCCTGGCCTGCGCCGTCCTGTCCGCCGCCGGGCCGCTGTCGGCGTGCGGGCTCGGCGGCGCGGACCGGCCGACGATCGCCCACAAGCACTCGCTGACCATCGGCGTGAAGGCGGACCAGCCGAGCCTCGGCGTGAAGGGCAAGGACGGGACGTACCAGGGCTTCGACATCGACGTGGCCACCTACATCGCCGGACGGCTGGGCGTGCCGAAGGACCGGATCAGGTGGCGCACGACGAACTCCTCGGTCCGGGAGAAGGCCCTCGCGGACGGCACCGTCGACATGATCGTCGCGACGTACTCGATCACCGCCACCCGCAAGCGGGTCGTCACGTTCGCGGGCCCGTACTACGTCGCGCACCAGGACACGCTGGTCGCGCCGGGCAACACGGCGATCCACGCGATCCGGGACCTGAAGGGCCGAAAGATCTGCGCGGTGACCGGGTCGAACTCGTGGCGGCGGGTGATCGAGGAGCGCAAGATCGCCGCGGTGCCGGTGCAGGCGCCGACCTACGGCGCCTGCATGGGCGACCTCGCGGCCGGGAGGCTGGACGCGGTGTCGACCGACGACCTGATCCTCGCCGGCTTCGCCGCCGGCCGCCCCGGCAAGATCATCAATGCGCCGTTCACGGACGAGAAGTACGGCGTCGGGCTGAAGAAGGGCGACCTGGAGGGCTGCGAGCGGATCAACCGGGCCATCACCGACATGTACCAGGACGGGACGGCGGCGCGGCTGCTGACCAAGTGGTTCGGAAAGTCGGGGCTCAAGCTCACCACGAGCGTGCCGCAGTTCGAGGGCTGCAGCTGACGCCCGCCGCCCCCGGCGCGCTCGGCCGCGTCAGGCCGTGATGCGGTCAGGCGGCGGTGTTCGCGGTCAGGCCGTGGTGGACGGCAGCGCGCCGATCGCCTCCCGCAGCGTGTCGTAGATCGGGACGAACTTGTCGATCCCGGTGATGCGGAAGACGCGCTGAACGCGCGGCGGCAGCGCGACGAGCGCCACCGTGCCGCCGTGCTCCCCGGCGCGCCGGTTCGCCGCGACGATCGCGTTGAGGCCGGTCGAGTCGCAGAACGTGACCTGCCGCATGTCGACGACCATGGGCTCGCCCGCGTCCACCACCTCGAACAGGGCCTCCTCGAAGCGGGCCCGGGAGACCACGTCGATGTCGCCCTGCACCCGGACGAGGGTGCAGCGTTCGTCCTTCATCAGGCTGATGTCGAAGTCCATGGCCACCTCTCGCCCCGGCTCCGGGGGCGCCTCGGTCCCGCGCACCTGGTACTCCACCTCAGGTGACTCCTCAGGATTGCGCACCCGTGCCCGCAATCCAAGCACTTCCAGGGATAAGGACCGGGTCGCCCTCCCACGTCCCGGACCGTAACACCCCTGGCCGCCGGGGCCGCGCGGCGCCCCGTCCGTGCGCCGTCCCGTGCGTACCGGCGTGCCGCGACCGCTGCCCGAATAACTTACTCCAGAGGAACTTACCGGATGGTAGGAAATGGTTTCACGATTTCCGCACCTCCCCAATGTGACCGAAGTCCCACCCCGGGATCAAGGCCCCCAATAGTCCACCGGCGTCCCCCGTGACCAGCGGTTGAACCATTTCTTACGTCCGGTGCGGCGGGAAAAGCAGGTGCTGACCCGGGGACGGATCGGCGCAGAGGTTACAGTGGCGGTGCGAATGACAGGAGGCTGGGTGTTCTACACGTTCATGACGCGAGTGGTGCGTCCGATCCTCTGGCTGCTTTTCCGCCCGAGGGTGATCGGCGGGGAGAACGTGCCCGCCTACGGGCCCCTCATCGTGGCCAGCAACCACCTGTCGTTCATCGACAGCTTCATCATCCCCCTCGCCGTCCCGCGGCCGGTGACCTACATCGCCAAGGCCGACTACTTCGTGGGCGGCGGCCTCAAGCGCGGCTTCGTCCGCTGGTTCCTCACGAACCTCGGCCACGTCCCCGTCAAGCGCGGCGCGCGGCGCGCCGCCATGGGCGCCCTGGAGCAGGCCGGCGACGTCCTCGCCAACAGCGGCGCCTTCGCGATCTACCCCGAGGGCACCCGCTCCCCCGACGGCCGCCTCTACCGCGGCCGCACCGGCGTCGGCTGGCTCGTCCTCGCCTCCGGCGCCCGCGTCCTGCCCGTCGCGCTGGAGGGCACCGAGAAGATCCAGCCGATCGGGGCGTCCAAGCCGCGGATCTTCGGGCCCCGCCCCACCGTCCGCATCGGCCCGCCGATGGACTTCTCCCACTACCGCGACCTCCCGCCCGCCAAGGCCCGCCGCGCCATCACGGACGAGATCGTCGAGACCATCCAGAAGATGTCCGGCCAGGAGTACGCGCCCGTCTACAACGAGCGTGCCGACGAGGGGCAGCAGTAGGGGCGCCCCGCCCGGCCGGGTCAGCCGCCGAGGTTGGGGGCCTTCTCCTGGATGTTCGCGCCCGCCCGGCTCTGGGCGTCGGACTTCAGGCCGTCGACCGCCGAGTTCACCGACCCGATCTGCGACTGGTCCAACTGCCCGGACTTGAACTTGCCTGCCAGCGCCGAGAACATCGCCGCCACCTTCTCCGCCGGGACCTTCAGGGCGTTGCAGAGCTTCGGGTCCGCGCCGATGAGCTTGCGCGCGGCGTTGAGCCGGTTGGCCGCGAACAGCCCCGCCGCCCCGGCCTTCGCGAACGCCTTCGTCCGGCCATCGGCGCCCTGCTTGAAGCCCCCCGCCTGGTACGGCTTCCAGATGTAGCGGTGGAAGGCGCCGATCGCCAGGCCGGCGTCCGCGGCGAACCGCGTCTTCGCGAAGTGCTTGGTCGTCTCGGTCGGGCAGGACGACGGCGACGCGGCCGGCGAGCCCGCCGCGGCGCCCCGCCCCGCGGCGGCATGGGCGCCGTCTTCGTGCGCCCTCTCGCCGCCTCCGCCGCATCCGGACGCGGCGACCAGCGCCAGCAGCAGGACGGGCAGGACCAGAACTCTGCGGAACATTCTCTTCCCCCGATGTGCGCACGCGCCCGGTCCCCGGGCGCCCTCCGTGGCCTACCCAGCGATCAACGACCGTCACGGAGGGTGTGCGTGACGTGGCGATCCGGGGGCGCGGACGTGCCGCGCCACCGGATCACCGGGCCGTCCGCGCCGGTCAGCGGCGGCGGGCGGTGCGCAGGAGCAGCAGGCCCGACGCGAGGACGGCCGCGGCGGTCGCGCCGTGGACACCGAACGCGGTCGCCTTGGAGCCGTGGTGGGCGAGGACCGTCAGCATGTCGCCGGCCGCGATCGTCGAGAACGCGCACATCACCAGGCCGAGCGCCTCCCGCTTCCCGCGGGCCAGCAGCGCGAGGACGGCCAGGCCGGTGCCGAGGTCCCGGACGCCCTTGATGTTCAGCCACGCGGCGGCGTCGCCGGACGGCACGGACGGCAGCCCGAAACCCGCCGCGGTGCCCGCCGGGTCGAGGATGTACGAGAGCCCGACGTAGCCGATGCCGACCCCGGTGAGCAGGGCGATGGCGCTGCCGGTGCGGGACGTGCGGACGTCCTCGCGGAGCCGCCGCATCCGGGCGGCGTGGTGGCGTTCGCCGTAGAGCCGCCAGAAGCCGCGGGCCGGAGCGGGCAGCCCGGAGAGGAACTCGGCGCGCTCGTCCGGCGTCGCGTCCTCCAGCACCACGCCGAGCAGCGTGAGGATCTTCGACTTGGGGGTGTGCTCCACGAAGTGGTCGCCCTGCGCGTTCCACTCGTCCTCGGTGAGGTGGCGCTCGGCGAGCGGGAGCAGGTGCGCCTCCTCGTCGTCCAGGTGCTCGACCAGCAGGGCGCGGTGCTCGATCAGCGCGGCGACCAGGGCGTCGCGGCCAGCGGCGTCCGCCGACCGCGCCCAGGGTCCGGCGAGGTCGTGCAGGCGGGTGATGGTCGCG
This sequence comes from Spirillospora sp. NPDC046719, assembly GCF_040645715.1. Taxonomy (NCBI): domain Bacteria; kingdom Bacillati; phylum Actinomycetota; class Actinomycetes; order Streptosporangiales; family Thermomonosporaceae; genus Spirillospora; species Spirillospora sp. NPDC046719. Next base: position 5,404 of record NZ_JBEYYT010000067.1, read on the forward strand.
GCGACCTTCTCGTGCTGGGCCTCCATGCGCAGCACGATGTCGGCGTCCAGGTCCACTCGCGACAGCAGCAGCGGCCAGATCAGCTCGTCCTCGCCGTGGTGGTGGTTGTGCAGGCCGAGCAGGTAGTCGGCGAGGTGCGCGGTGAGGGCGCGGGCGCGGCGGCGGTCGCCGGGGCGGGTCGCGCCGATCAGCTCGGCGAGCAGGCGCGACTCGCGGCGCATGCCGCGGTGGATGACGACCATGGAGCGGGTGAAGGTGAGGGCGGTGTGAACGGTGTCGGTGCTCATGCCGCCAACGTTGCCCGGGGCGTCTTGGAACCGGCTTGGAGCACGAGTTGGAAGGCGACTTGGAGACCGGCTGGAGGGCTGCTCGGAAGGCTGCTTGGAAGGCTGCTCGGAGGGCGGCTTGGACGGCGGGCCGGGCGCCGGTGGCTACGATCTGTCCGAGATGGTGCGGATTCGGGTGCTCGGCGCCTTCGAGGCCGAGGTGGCGGGCGTGCGGGCGGCGCTGGGCGGGCCGCGGCAGCGCGCGGTGCTGGCGCTGCTGGTCGCCGCGCGCGGCGCGGTCGTGCCCGTCGACCGCATGATCGAGGACCTGTGGCGCGGCGAGCCGCCGGCCCAGGCCGTCACGTCCCTCCAGGCGTACGTCTCCAACCTGCGCAAGCTGCTGGAGCCCGGCCGCCCGCCGCGGGCCCCGGCCCGGGTGCTGGTCTCCGCCGCGCCCGGCTACGCGCTGCGCCTGCCCGACGAGGCCGTGGACGCCTGGCACTTCGCTGCGCTCGCCCGCGACCCCGAGCGCGCGGCGGAGGCCCTGGCCCTGTGGCGCGGCCCGGCGTTCGCCGAGTTCGCCGACGAGGAATGGGCGCGGGCCGAGATCGGCCGCCTGGACGAGCTGCGCCTGGCCGCCCGCGAACGGCACGTCGCCGCCCTGCTGCGCGCGGACGACGCCGCAGCCGCCGTGCCCGAGGCGGAGATCCTCACCCGCGACGAGCCGCTCCGCGAGGAGGGCTGGCGGCTGCTGGCGCTGGCGCTGTGGGGGGCGGGCCGCCAGGCCGACGCGCTCGCCGCGCTCCGCGAGGTCCGCGCGACGCTCGCCGACGAGCTCGGCCTCGACCCGAGCCCCGCGCTCGCCGATCTGGAGACGGCGATCCTCCAGCAGCGCACCGAGGCGTTCGACCTCCCCGCGCCCGCCCCCGTGCCGGTCCCCGCGCCCGCTCCCGTCCCCGGCGGTCCGGCCTTCCTGGGCCGCGACGGCGAGCTGGCCGCGCTGACCGGGCTCGCCCGCGAGGGCGGCGTGCGCGTCGCGCTCGTCACCGGCGAGGCCGGGCTCGGCAAGACCGCCCTGCTGACCCGGCTCGCCGGCGTCCTGGAGCAGGAGGGCCGGCTCGTCGTGACGGGCCGCTGTCCGGAGAGCGAGAGCGCACCCCCCGCGTGGGCGTGGACGGAGGCCCTCACCGCGCTCGACCGGCACGTCCCGGCCCCCGCCGAGGCGGCGCCGCTGCTGCGGGACGGGTCCGGCGGCGAGCCCCGCGACACCACCGCCGGCCGCTTCCGCCTCCACCGGGCCGTCTGGGGCTGGCTGAACGACGCGGCCCGGCGGCGCCCGCTCGCGGTCATGCTCGACGACCTGCACTGGGCCGACGCCGAGACCCTCGCCCTGCTGGCCGCCCTGTCCGGCGACGCGCCGCTGCTCGTCGTCGCCGCGTTCCGCGCCGACGAGGCGGGCACCCGCCTCACCGAGACCCTCGCGGTGCTCGCCCGGCGGTCGCCGCTGCGGCTGCCGCTGCCCGGACTGCCGGAGCCGGCGGTCGCCCGGCTCATCGCCGCCGAATGCGGCGCCGACGTGGACGAGGCGACGGTCGCCGCCCTCGCCGAGCGCACCGGCGGCAACCCCTTCTACGTGCGGGAGAGCGCCCGGCTGCTCAGCAGCGAGGGCGCGCTGGTGGCGACCTCGGAGGTCCCCGAGGGGGTGCGGGACGTGCTGCGCCGCCGCCTCGCCCGCCTGCCCGAGCCCGCCGTCGCGGTCCTGCGGCTGGCCGCGCTCGCCGGCCGCGAGGCCGACGTGGACGCGCGCGTCCTCGCGGCCGACGCCGGCGAGGACGCGGTGCTGGACGCCCTCGACGCCGGGCTCGTCGCGGGCCTGCTCACCGAGCGCGCCCCGGGCCGGGTCCGGTTCGCGCACGCGCTCGTCCGGGACACGATGATCGCCGACCTCAGCGCGCTGCGCCGCACCCGCATGCACGCCCGGCTCGGCGCCGCCCTGGAGCGCCTGACCCCCGACGACGCGCCGGCGCTGGCGTACCACTTCCACCGCGCCGCGTCCGCCGCGACCGCCGCCAAGGCCGTCGAGTACGCGGTCCGGGCCGCCGACCTCGCCGAACACCGGTACGCGCACGAGACCGCCGTCGAGCTGCTCACCCAGGCGCTGGAATCGTTCGAGCGCATGCCGGGGCGGGACGCCGCGGACCGCGTCGACCTGCTCGGCCGGCTGCTGCGCGCCCAAGCGCGCGCGGGCGCCGTCCAGGACGCCCGCGCGACCCGCCGCCGCGCCGTCGACCTCGCCGAGGAGGCCGGGCGCGACGACCTGCTCCTGGCGGCGTTCACCGCGTGGACCGAACCGGCCCCCTGGCAGCTCCGCCCGTACGGGGCCGTCGACGAGCACCTGGTCGGCCTGCTCTCCCGGCTGCTGGACCTCGACGGCCTCGCGCCGGACGTGCGGTGCCGCCTCCTCGACGCCTACGCCGCCGAGCTGACGGGCACCGGGGACGCGCGGGGACGGGCCGCCGCCGAGGAGGCCGTCGAGATCGCGCGGAGCCTGGGCGACCCGAAGCTGCGCGCCCTGACCCTGTTCACGCTCGGCCGCGAGCGCGACTACCGCGGGCACGACCCCGGCGAGACCCGCCGCCAGGCGGCGCAGGCCCGCGAGCTCCGCGCCCTCGGCGCCGAGCACGACATGCCCACCGCGCTGTGGTCGGGCACGTTCAACCTCGCCGCCGCCGCCGTGTGGGAGGAGCGCCCCGCCGAGGTGCGCGCCCGGATCGCCGAGGCGGCGGAGCTGGCCCGCCGCTACCGGATGCCCGAGGCGGGCGTCGTCTGCGAGGTCGCCGAGGCCGCGCTCGCCCAAGCCGAGGGCCGGCTGGACGAGGCGGAGCGCCGCTACGCCGCCGCGACCCGGGCCATGGCCGACCAGGGGTCGCTGCACACCGCCGGGTTCGCCCTGCTCACGCGTGCGACGCTGGCGGTGTCGCGCGGCACGCTGGCCGGGTTCGCCGCCGAGGCCGGGGACGTCCCGCCCGAGCTGGCGCCGCTGGTCACCGACGTCCTCGCCGCCGCGCAGGCCGCCGCCGGCCGGCTCGACGAGGCGCGCCGCCTCCACGCGTCGGCCCCGCCGATCCAGCCGGACTACTTCTTCACGATGTTCAGCACGTTCCGCGCCATGACCGTGGTCGCGCTGGGCGACGAGCAGGGCGCGGCCGAGCTGTACAAGGCGCTGCTGCCGCACCGGGACGGCCCGCCCGCGGGGCTGGAGAGCCTCGCCGTCGCCCTGCCGCCGCCCGCCCGCACGCTGGCCAGGCTCGCTCCCCTCGTCGGCGAGGACCCGGCCCCGCACCTGCGGCGCGCCGCGGAGATCACCGCCCTGTGGAATGCCCCGCAATAGACGCCTGCGGGCCGATTCCGGCCTGGATGGGGGGCTCCTGCCGCCCGCACAGCGTGTCGGCCGGGCGCCGCGGGGGCCGGGCGCCTAAGGTCGCGGGCATGGCGCACAGGCTCCTCCCGATCGCGGTGCTGGCGACGGTCGCGGCGGCGTCCGCCTGCGGCGGCTCCGGCGGCGGGCGCGCCGGAGAGGCCGTCGGCCCCGCCCGCGCCGCCCCCGCCGGCACCGGCTACACCTCCGACCAGCTCGGGCAGGCGCTGCTCCAGCAGGTCACCGGCTACCGGCGCGGCGAGCCCGACTCCGGCGAGTACGGCTCGCTGAAGGCGCTCCGGAACGCCGCGCAGGTCCGCGAGGAGGCGGCCCTCGACAAGCCGAAGTGCGCGGACGCCCAGGCCGGCGGCGGGAAGGTCGCCGCGGACGTGCCCACCGCGCTCGTCACGTTCGTCAAGAGCGACGGCCAGACCGTGACGGAGACGCTGATGGGCGTCGCGGACGCCGACGCCGAGAAGCAGGTCGAGGCGCGCGTCCCCACTGGCTGCCTGACGTTCCGCACCCGCCTCGCCGGGAAGTGGGCCGAGCACCAGGTCACCGAGACCCGGCGCGGCGACGTCGGCAACGGCTCGCGGACGGTCGGCGTCGCCACCACCAGCGGCGACCAGCGCACGAACACCTGGTACGTGGTGTTCGAAGGCCGCCACTACCTCGGCACCGTCACCGTCTTCGGCCCGAACGCGACCCGCTCCGAAGCCGAGGCCCTCGCCCGGGCCTCCGTGACCCAGGCCCACAAGATCCTCAGGTAGCCCAGGGGGCTGTGTTTCCCAGGGGGGCGACCCCCTGGAACCCCCGTCAACGGTCGGCAGGCTGTTTCCCGCTCCGCTGGCGCTCCGCGCGAAACAGCCCGCCGACCGGCGCGCGTGCCCGCGCGTGATCGGGGCCGGGGCCGATCTGACGGTGCGGGGACGGGGACCGGGCGGATACCGTTCGCCTTACGTCGGAACGAGTTGAGCGGGGAGTTGCCCTTGATCGGCAAGGAGGGCCGGGTGACCGGCCGGATCGGCCCCGGGCTGGTCGGCGAGGTCATGATCGCGATCCGCGGCGGCGCGGAGGCCTTCTACGCGCATCCGGTCGATCCGCGCGAGGAGATCCCGGTCGGCTCGATCGTCGTCGTGGTCGAGTACCACCCGCCGCGGACGGTGTACGTGGCCCACGCGCTGGGTTCCTAAGACCGCCCCAAAAGGGGCGAACCAACGGCGGGTCCGCTGCGTCTACTGGAAAACGCGGACGGGACCCGCCTCCACCGGGCCGGCCGCCCGCCGAGAGTGAGGAGGCCGCATGCCCATCTTCGCGGTGGCGATCGCCGTGGTCGTCGCCATCATCGTGTTGATCGTGCTGTTCAAGATGGTCTGGCGGGTCGCGGAGCCGAACGAGGCCCTGATCATCTCCGGCCTGGGCGCCCGGTCCAAGCCGATCGACGGGGTGGAGAGCCTCGGGTTCAAGATCGTCACGGGGAAGGGCACCTCGGTGCTGCCGGGCTTCCAGACGGCCCGCCGGCTCCGGCTCGACAGCCGCGCCGCGAACCTCGAGGTGCACTGCGTGACCCAGCAGGGCATCCCGGTGAAGGTCCGCGGCGTCGTGATCTACAAGGTCGGCGACGACTTCGTGTCGATCGCCAACGCGGCGCGCCGCTTCCTGGAGCAGCAGAAGTCGATGGACGGCGCGATCCACGAGCTGTTCACCGGCCACCTCCGCTCGATCATCGGCAACCTGACCGTCGAGGACCTCATCCTCAACCGCGAGCGGCTCACCTCCGAGACCCGCGGCTCGGCCGCCGACGAGATGAGCAAGCTCGGCCTGGTCGTGGACTCGCTGCAGATCCAGGAGATCGACGACGAGACCGGCTACATCACCAACCTGGGCCGCCCGCACGCCGCGCGGGTCGCCGCGGAGGCCCGCATCGCCGAGGCCGAGCGCGACCAGGAGGCCACCCGCAAGGAGCAGGAGGCCATGCGGGAGAACGCCGCGGTGATCCGGGACACCGAGATCAAGAAGGCGGAGTACGAGGGCCAGGTGCAGCAGGCCGCGCAGCAGGCCCGCCAGGAGGTCATCCTCAAGGAGACCCGCAACGCCGAGCTGGAGGCGGAGCGCACCGAGAAGCGGCTGGAGAGCGAGGTCCGCAAGCCGGCCGACGCGCGCGCGTACGAGCAGGTGAAGCTGGCCGAGGCCGAGCGGGAGGAGCGCATCTCCTACGCGCAGGCCGCCGCCACCGAGGTGCAGCTGAAGGCGCAGCGGGAGGCCGAGGCGACCCGCCTCCTCGGTGAGGCGCAGGCCGAGGCGACCCGGCAGAAGGGCCTCGCGGAGGCCGAGGCGATCAAGGCCCGCGCGGACGCGCTGGCGCAGAACACCGACGCGGTCATCGCCCAGCAGCTCGCCGAGAAGTGGCCGGAGATCGTCCAGGCCGGCGCGGGCGTGTTCGGCAATGTCGACAACATGGTGGTGCTGAACGGCGCGGAGGGCATCGAGGACATGCTCGCCAAGGCGCTGACGCTCGGCGGCACCGGGCTCGGCGTGGCCCGCCAGCTGCTGGCGGGCATGAACGGCCAGAACGGGCAGAACGGCAACCCGGCCAACGGCGCCGCCCCGGCCGTCCCGGCCGGTCCGGTGGAGGGCCCCGACAAGGACTGACCCCCGGCGACCGTCCCGCGACGCGGCCGGTGTCCCGCCCTAGCGGCGGGGGGACCGCCCGGTTGTGCGGGGGGGGCCCCCCCCCCCCGGCCCGGATCCGGACCGGGACGTCCTGCGCGGCGGCGGCCTGCACGAACAGGTTCGCGGGCCGCGCGTGCAGGCCGGTGCGGGAGGCGATCGTCACGGTTCGCTGGGGCATGTCGGCTCCTGTCAGGGCTCGATGGTGACCTTGATCGCGGCGCCGCGCGCGACGGTCTCGATGCCGTCGAGGACGCTCGCGAGCGGCAGCCGGTGGGTGATCAGATCGGCGACCGGCACCGCGCCGCTCGCGATCAGCCGCAGGGCGCGGGCGTTGTGCGCGGGGCTGGACCCGTTCGCGCCCACGATGGTCAGCTCCCGGTAGTGCACCAGGTTGGAGTCGCAGGCGATGACCGGGTCGTCCTTCGGCAGGCCGCCGAAGAAGCTGATCCGGCCCTGCCGGGCGGCCATCCGGAGCGCCTGCTCCTGGGCCGCGCCGGAGGCCGCGGCGGTCACGACGACGTCGGCGCCGCGCCCGTCGGTCAGCTTCAGCACCTGGTCGACCAGGTCGGGGCCGGTGAGCGCGGCGTCGGGGCGCACCCGCTCGGCCGACATCTCCAGGCGCTCGGCGTTGATGTCGGCGAGGAACACGCGCGCCGCGCCGCGCGAGCGCGCCAGCCGGACGTGCAGGCAGCCGATCGGGCCGGCGCCGATCACCACGACGTCGTCGCCGTCCCCGACCCGCGCGAGCTCCTGGCCGTTGAGCACGCAGGCGAGCGGCTCGGCCACGGACGCCTCGGCGAACCCGACCCCGTCCGGGATCCGGTTGAGGCCGTCGACGGCGAGCACCTTGGCGGGCACGACGGTGTACTCGGCGAAGCCGCCGTCGTAGTGGTACCCCATCGACTCCTGGTTCGGGCACACGGTCAGGTGCCCGCGCCGGCACTCCTCGCACCGCCCGCACGGGATGGCGGCGATCACCTGCACCCGGTCGCCCGGCGCCCAGCCGGTCACGTCCGCGCCGGTCGCGACGACCTCGCCGGCGATCTCGTGCCCCATGACGCGGGGCGGCCGGATGTGGTGGTGGCCGAACCGCGAGATCTTGACGTCGGTGCCGCAGGTGGAGCAGTTCCGCACCCTGATCGCGACGTCGCCGGGGCCGGGGACGGGCTCGGCGGCGTCCTCGACGCGGATGTCCCCGGGGGCGTGGAAGCGGGCGACCTTCACTGGACGATCTCCTCTCCGTCCGGCCGCAGCAGCCGGATCACTTCGTCGGGGTCCGCGGCCTCGCGCAGCCTCCGCGCGCGGCCGGGGTCCAGCAGGATCTGCGCGAGCTCGGACAGGATCCGCACATGGCCGTCGCCCCGGGCGGCGATGCCGACGCACAGGGCGACCCGTTCGCCGTTCCAGTCCACCCCGCCGGGGAAGCGCAGGACGCACAGCGCGTCGTGGTGCACCAGCTCCTTGCCGGCCAGGGTGCCGTGCGGGATCGCCACGCCCTCGCCCACGTACGTCGAGACCGTCCGCTCGCGGGCGAGCATCGCGTCGATGTAGCCGGGCTCGGCCGCGCCGGCCGAGACGAGCGCCCGCCCGCACTGCCGGACGGCGTCGTCCCGGTCGGCCGCGGCCGCGTCGAGCCGGACGGCGGAGCGGGCCAGCAGGTCAGGCACCGATCTCGCCGCCGTCCTTGATGGCCGCCACCAGGCGGGCCACCGCCGGGTCGCCGAGGAACACCTGGAAGGTGACGAGCGGCTTGTCCGGCGCCCCGGCCCGCGCGCGGGCGCCGAGGCCCTCGTGGCAGACGACGACGTCGGCGTCGCCGGGGATGGAGTTCACCGGGGTGTGCTCGACCGCGACGCCGGCCTTCCGCAGCTCCTTGCGGAGGCTGCTCGCGAGCATGACGCTGCTGCCCATGCCGGCGTCGCACGCCACGACGATCTTGCGGATGTCCTTGCCGTTCATCTGGTCACGCCTCCTGGGGTGAGGGGCTGGCGGTCTTCGCGGGCGGGACGTCGGCGGCGGGCTCGTCCGTGCCGGTGGCCGGCTCCGCAGCGCCGGTGGCCGGTGCGGCGGCACCGGACGCCTCCGTCCCGTCCTCGTCCGGCTTCTTCTCGGCGAACCTCCCGAACCCGAGCAGCGCCGCGCCGACCGCGAACGAGACGGCCGCGGCGACGAGGACGCCCAGGTAGACGCCGACCCAGCCGTGCCTGGGGGTCTCGGCGACGTAGGCGAAGATGCTGCCGGGCGACGGCGTGGCGACCAGGCCCGCGTCCGTGGCCATGAAGGTGGCGATGCCGGCCGCGCCGCCGGCCATGGTCGCGAGGATGAGCCGGGGCTTCATCAGGATGTAGGGGAAGTAGATCTCGTGGATGCCGCCGAGGAAGTGGATGATGATCGCGGCCGGCACGCTCGGCCGCAGCGACCGCGGGCCGAACATCAGGTAGGCCAGCAGCACGCCCAGCCCCGGCCCCGGGTTCGACTCCAGCATGAACAGGATCGACCTGCCGTTCTTGGCCGCCTCCGCGAAGCCCAGCGGGGCGAGCACGCCGTGGTTCACCGCGTTGTTGAGGAACAGCACCTTCGCCGGTTCGATCAGCACCGACGCCAGCGGCAGCAGGTGGTGGTGGATCAGCCACTCGACGCCGTTGCCCGCGCCCTTGGTGACCTGCCGGACGATCGGGCCGACGCCCCAGACGCCGAACACGGCCACGGCGCCGCCGACGATCCCGGCGGTGAAGTTGTCGACCAGCATCTCGAACCCGGTCCGGGTCCGCTCCTGGATGTAGGCGTCCACCTTCTTGAGCAGGTAGGCGGCGAGCGGCCCGACGATCATCGCGCCGAGGAACATGGGGATCTTGGATCCCACCACGACGCCCATGGTGGCGACCGCGCCGACGACCGCCCCGCGCTGGCCGTGCACCATCCGGCCGCCGGTGTAGCCGATGAGGATCGGCAGCAGGTAGGTGATGGTCGGGTCGACCAGCTCTCCGAAGTGCTTGTTCGGGAGCCATCCGGTCGGGATGAACAGCGCGGTGACCAGCCCCCACGCGATGAACGCGCCGATGTTGGGCATCACCATCCCGGCCAGATGGCCGCCCAGGCGCTGGACTCCGGCTTTCAGCCCGCTTCCGCTGACGGCTGGTGTGTACGCAGCGGCCATCTCGGCCTCCTCAGGGGTTCGGGGGGTCTGCGTGAGGATCAGGCGATGAGCGAACGGCCGAGGTCCGGCCGGGCGTCGATGCGGACGATGTCGCGCCGGATGTCGTCCGGGCGCGGCATCCGGCTGGCGGGCAGGCGCACCGCGGCGGCTCCCCAGGCCAGCCCTTCGGCCAGCGCCGGGGCGCCCCGCGCGCCCGCCGCGAGGAACCCGGCGAGCAGCGCGTCGCCCGCGCCCACCGTGCTCCGCGACTCGGCGACGGGCCCCGTGCGGCTCGTGACGCCGTCCTCGTCGACGAGGACGGCGCCGTCGGCGCCCAGGCTGGCGAGCACGGTCCCCGCACCGCGCTCGCGCAGTTCCCTGGCCGCCTCGACCGCGTCGCCGACGCTGGCGACCGGCCGCCCGACGGCCTCGGACAGCTCGTCCCGGTTCGGCTTGACCAGGTGCGGTCCCGCGCCGACGGCGGCGAGCAGCGCCGGGCCGCTGGCGTCGACGGCGACCCGCACCCCGGCGGAGGTGAAGAACTCGCACAGCCGGGCGTAGATGTCGGCGGGCACTCCCGGCGGGAGGCTGCCGCAGGTCACCGCCCAGCTGGCGCCCTCGGCCTCGTCGAGCACGACGTCGGCGACCGCGTCCAGCTCGTCGCGCGACAGCGGCTCGCCGGGCTCGTTGAGCTTGGTGACGACGCCGTCGGGCTCCACGATCGTCACGTTCGAGCGGGTCCGGCCGGCCACCGGCACGGCGTGGACGGCGATGCCGTCGCCCTCCAGCAGCCGGACGAGCTGCTCGCCGTCCGCGCCGCCGGAGGTGACCACCGCGACCGTCGGCACCCGGTTGGCCAGCAGCGCGCGGGACACGTTCACGCCCTTGCCGCCGGGGTCGATGCGCGCCGACCTCGCCCGGGTCATCGTGCCCTTGACGAGCCGGTCGACGTCGATCGTGCGGTCGAGGCTGGGGTTCAGCGTCAGCGTGACGATCATCGTGTGCCGCCTCGGCGCGGTTCGCAGCTCACTGTTGGTTCACCGCCGTTTCACGTCTGTTTCCATTTGTTTACGCCTATATGTGTGGGAACGTCAAGAGACGGCGGGGCCGGGATGTGAGCGACCTGCCCAGGGCCGTCCGGGGCCGGCGGGTTCCGAAGTGAGGGCGGCGGTGCGCCGGTCACGCGCCGGCGGGCGCCAGCACGATGTCGAACCTGGTCCTCGACCAGGTGCCGCCGACGGCGCGGCCGTCGGGGGTGGGCGTGCCGGCCGGCAGCCGCTCGAAGTCCTTGACCAGCGATTCCCTGACGCCGAAGACGGTGTCGGCGTCCAGCAGCGCGTCGCCGCGCACGAAGATGTGGGTGACCAGGGTGCGGTGACCGGGGGCGGACACCTTGAAGTGCAGGTGCGAGGCGCGCATGGGGGAGCGGCCGACGGCGGCGAGCATCGCGCCCACCGGCCCGTCGTCCGGGATGGGGTAGGGCGTGGGCGTGACGGCCCAGAACCGGTACTCCCCGTCCGGTCCGGTGAACAGGTGGGCCCGTCCGGCGGTGCGGCCGTCGTCGTACTGGACGTCGTAGCGGCCGTCGGCGTCGGCCTCCCACACGTCGACGCGGGCGCCGGGGACGGGGGCGCCGCCGGTGTCGCGCACCGTCCCCTCGACCCAGCAGGGCTCGCCGGAGGCGCCGCCGCCGATGTCGCCGCCGAGCTCGATCCGGGGAGCGCCGTCGACGAAGAACGGCCCGAACACGGTCGCCTCGGTGGCGTCGCGGTGGGCCCGGTTGTTGATCGTGATCGTCTGCATCGAGGCGCCGAGGGTGTCGGAGAGCAGGACGAACTCCTGCCGCCGGTCGTCGGTGACGTGGCCGGTCCGGGTGAGGAACTCGATGGCCCGCCACCATTCGTCCTCGGTGAGCCGGACCTCGCGCAGGAAGGCGTGCAGGTGCCGCACGAGCGCGCGCATCAGCTCCCTGAGCCGGGGGTCGGCGCAGCCGTCGAACGAGCGAAGCACCCGTTCGAGGAGCTCCTCCTCGCGCCGCTCCTGCTCGGCGGCGGCGGTCTCGTCGGGCGTCGTGCGGTCCTGGGTCATCGGGGCTCGGTCCCTTCCCATGCCGCCCGCAGCAGGGCGGTGAGGTCGTCGGCGGTGACGGGGCGCGGATTGCTCGCGGGGACGGCCGCGAGGGCGGCCGGGACGGCGGCGGCGATCCCGTCCTCGGGCATGCCCAGGTCGCGCAGGGCGGTCGGGGCGCGCAGCCGGGCGCGCAGCCGGTCCAGCCCGGCGATCGCGCTGTCGGCGCCGAAGGCGGTGGCGATCCGGGCTTCGGCGTCCGGGGCGGCGGGCGCGTTGAAGGCGAGCACGTGCGGCAGGACGACCGCGTGGGTCTGCGCGTGCGGCAGGTCGAACATCCCGCCCAGCACGTGGCAGACCTTGTGGTGCAGCCCGGACCCCGCCGACGCGAACGCCACAGCGGCGAGATAGGCGCCGTACAAGGCGTGCTCGCGGCCCGGCAGCCCGGCGGGGTCGGCCACCACCCGGGGCAGGCCGCTCCGCAGCGCCCGGATGCCCTCGCCGGCCAGCGCCCGGTCGATCGGGTCGGCGCGCGGGCCCCACATCGCGTCCACGCAGTGCGCCAGCGCGTTGAGCCCGGACGCGGCGCTGAGGTCCGCCGGGAGGGCGAGCGTGAGCGAGGCGTCGTAGACGACCGCGCGGGGCAGGACCCGGTCGTCGGCGCCGGTGGTCTTGCGGCCGTTCTCGGTGAGGCCCCAGACGTCGGTGGCCTCGGAGCCGGCGTAGGTCGTCGGGACCGCGACGATCGGCAGCCCGGTGGTGAGCGCGACCGCCTTGGCCAGCCCGGTCGTGGACCCGCCGCCGACGCAGACGAGCGCGTCGGCGCGGTGCTCGCGGGCCGCCTCGCGGGCGCGTTCGGCGACCGGAAGCGGCACGTGCATGGCGGTCTCGTGGTGCCAGTGCGCGACCGGCAGACCGCCCGCGACCCGCCGGGCGGCCTCCGCCCCGCCCTTCGCGGCGATCGCCATCACGCGGGACGCGCCGAGCGCGGCGATCTCCTCGGCGAGCGCGGCGGCGGCGTCGCCCGGGGCGAACCGGACCCGCTGGGGCAGGGTGCGGTGCTCGAAGCGCAGCCGCTCGTCGGATTCGGGCGTCATCGTCATAGGGGCGATCGTCTCCGCTAGGCGTCGTCACCGTCGTACCCAAAGATCCGGCCGTCGGCCCCGCGGGCTCGCCGCGAGCAAAATTGCATAATTCTTGTAGGAAATATAAGCTACTCTCGGAGGCATGGCCGACCACGTCGCTGACAGCGCAGCCGAGCCACTGATCGCCGTGGTCGGCGGCGGAGCGAGCGCGACGCTGGTGGCCGCGCATCTCCTGCGCCGCACCGGCCCGGTGCCGCGGCTCCTCCTCATCGACGGCCGGGGCCTGCACGGGCGCGGCCAGGCGTACTCCACCGAGGACCCGAACCACCTGCTGAACGCCCGCGCGGCGAACATGAGCGGCGTCGAGGGCGACCCCGGCCACCTCCTGGACTGGACGCGCGCCCAGGGGATCGAGGCGTCCGGAGAGGACTTCCTCCCGCGCCCGCTGTACGGCCGCTACCTGCGCGACCTCCTCGACACCTCGGCCCGGGCACGGCCCGGCCACCTGACCGAACTGACCGGTACCGTGCTCTCCCTCGATGCCGGGCCCGCCGCCCCGGGGTGGACGCTCCGCCTCGCCGACGGCACGTCCCGCACGGCCGACGCCGTCGTGCTGGCCGTCGGCAACCAGGCGCCGGGCCGCCTGCCCTGGGCGCCGCCCGCCCCCCGGTACATCGCGGACCCGTGGCGGCGCGGAGCGCTGGACGTCATCGACGACGACGCGCCCGTCCTCATCGTCGGCACCGGGCTGACCATGGTCGATCTGGCGATCAGCCTGAGCGGGAGGCGTCCGGGCCGCGTCGTCCACGCCGTGTCCCGGCACGGGCTGCTGCCCCGCGCGCACCATCCGCCGCCGCGCCCGCCGGAAGCCGGACTCGTCCTGCCCGCCGAACCGATGACGCTGCGGGAACTGCTGCGCTGGGCCAGGCTCGCCGTCCGCGGCAACGGCGGCGAGTGGCACGGCTTCGTCGACGCCGTCCGGCCGCACGTCCCCGCCCTGTGGGGGCGGCTGTCGGACGCCGACCGGCGGCGCTTCCTCGGCCTGGTCGCCCGGCACTGGGAGGTGCACCGCCACCGGATCCCGCCGGCCTCCGCCGCCCGGATCGAGGCGCTGCGCGCCGAGGGCCGCCTCCGCGTCCACCGAGGCCGCGTCGAGGACGTCCGGGCGGGCGCCGGCCACGGGCTCACCGTGCGCGTCGGGACCGAGGGCCGGGCCTCCGAGCTGGAGGTCGGCTGGCTGATCAACGGCACCGGCCCGGCGGGCGGCCCGGCGACCGACCCGTTCCTGTCGAGCCTCGTCACCGCGGGGGTCGCCCGTCCCGGACCGCTCGGCCTCGGGCTGGACGCGGACCCCGACGGCGCCGTCCGCGACGCGGCGGGGCGGCCCCACGGCGACCTGTTCACCCTGGGGCCGCCCCTGCGCGGCGTCCGCTACGAGACCACGGCCATCCCCGAGATCCGGGCTCAGGCCGCCGTCCTCGCCGGCCGCCTCGCCGCCCTCGGCCGCTCGCCCCGCCGGCAGGTCGAGCGGGTCCCCTGAGGGGCGCCGCCGGCCTCCCGGGGTCGTCCTCGCGTCAGCCGGTCGTGGCGGGAGCCGCGCCGCGCGCCAGGTCGCCGAGGACGCGCCACGTCCTGGCCTGGTCCGCCGAACCCGTGATGCCGGTCTGGGTGAGGACGACCTCGGTCGCGCCGGCGTCGAAGTAGCGCCGGACCGCGGCGGCGATGGTCTCCTCGTCGCCCGCGACGAGCAGGTCCGCCGCCTTCGATGCGCCTTCCAGAGCGACGACCCGCTGGTAGGAGGGGACGCGGTCGTAGAAGGCGAACTGCTGGGCGGCGGCCGTCCGCGCGGCGTCGACGTCGCCGGTCACCACTCCGGGGACGAGGGCGACGACGCGGGGAGCGGGGCGTCCGGCGCGCGCGGCGGCCGCGGTGATGGCCGGGACGATGTGCTCGCCCAGCGTCCGCGGACCGGCCAGGAACGGGAGCGTGCCGTCGCCCAGCTCGCCGGTGACGCGCAGCGCCTGCGGGCCCATCGCGGCGACCAGCAGCGGAACCGCCGGCTCCGCGCCCGGCACGGCGGTGGGCATCGGCGGCGCGGCGGTCAGCGTCTCGCCGCGGAAGTCCGCGGTGCCGGTCTCGGTCAGGGAGCGCAGCACGGTGAGGAACTCGGCCAGCCGCGCGACGGGCCGGTCGTAGGGCACGCCGAACACGGGCTCGACGAACGCCTTGGCCCCGAGCGCGAGGCCCAGGTGGAACCGGCCGCGCGTCGCGGCCTGCGAGGTCTGCGCCTGGCTCGCGACCAGGATCGGGTGCCTCGCGAAGATCGGCACGGCCGACGTCCCCACGGCCAGCCCGGGCGCCTCCCGACCGACCAGGCCCGCGAGCGCCACCGCGTCGTAGTCGAACCGCTGCCCGAGCCAGACCGAACCCAACCCCGCCGCCTCGGCCTCTTTCGCCGCCGCCACCGCCTCGTCGACCGCGTTGCCGGACGGGCCTGGATGAAGCGCTACTCCGATCGTCATGTCGGCGGCAACCCGCCCCGGAGACCCACTATTCCCGTCGGGAAACTAGAAATTTCGCCGGTGCGGCGCGCTCACCGGACACCGCGTCGGCGATGATCCGGCCGAGCAGCGGCGCGAACTTGGCGCCGTGCCCCGAGCAGGGCGAGGCGACGGTGATCCCGTCCACGCCGTCGATCACGAAGTCCTCGGTCGGGGTGTTGGTGAAGAGGCAGGTCGTCTCGGCGTACGGCTCGGGGACGAGGCCGGGCAGGGTCCGGCGGACGTACGCCGCGACCCGCGCGCGGTTGGCGGGGTCGATCTCCCCGCTCCGCGCCGCCGCGCTGCGGATCGGCCGGCCGCCGTTGTACTCGGCGACCTTCAGCCCGGTCCGGCCGCCGGGGAGGGCGGCGTCGCGCCCGCCCGGCAGTCCGTAGACCAGCATGGACGGCATCCCGTGGATGAACGTCGGCCACGGTCCGTCCGAGCCGGCGCGGTAGGGGAAGTGGTAGGCGTTCTCCTGCATCACCCGCAGCGGCGGGAACGCCGCCAGGAAGGAATCGGGCAGAGCCAGGTCGCCGAGCAGGTCGGGGAGCCATCCGCCGGCGGTGACGACGACCTTCTCGGCCTCCTCGGCGCGCCCGTCCGCTCCGACCACCCGCAGGCCGGCGCCCGCGCGCTCGACCGAGGCCACCGGCCACCCCGTCTCGACGCGGGCGCCGTCGGCGCGCGCCAGCCGCAGCATGGCCGCGACGGCGGACTCCGCGTCGATCACCCCGGCGTCCGGGTGCCACAGCACGTCCGCGCCGCTGTCGCCGAAGTCGAACTGCGGCCAGCGCGCGGCCGCCTCGGCGCCGGTGAGCAGCTCGTGGTCGACGCCGACCTCCTCGAACACGGCCGCCAGCGCCGCCGGGTCACGGTCGGCCCCGAAGTCCACCGACCCCGTCGGCGTGACGAGGCGCTCCCCGGCGAGGCGCTCCAGCTCGTCCCATTCGAGGCGCGCGTCGACGACCAGCCGGGCGTAGAACGGGTCGGGGTAGGCGTACCGGAGGATGCGCGCGGACCCGTGCGAGCTGCCCTCGCCGTTCGCCGGCGTGGAGCGTTCCAGCACGGTCACCTCGTGACCGCGCCGGGCCAGCCGCCAGGCGGCCGCGGCGCCGGCGAGGCCGGCTCCGACGACGATGCAGGTGCTCATCGGACTTCCTCCTCCGCGGCGAGCGCGCGCCGGTCGGTCGGGGACCGGCGAGCCGCCGGACCGATCAAGGACACGATCTCAGAGCCGGCACCGGCCGCGCGACCGCCCGGCGCCGGCGGCCTACCGGGGCGCCCGGGCCAGCACCAGCAGGACGCCCGCGCCCGAGACCGCCATACCGGCGATCACGCTCGCGGTGATGCCCTGCCCGAGGATCGGCACCGCGAGCACGGCCGTCACCGGCGGCACCAGGTACAGCAGGCTGGTCGCCGCGCCGCCCGTGCCGCGCCGCAGCAGGACGAACAGCAGGACGAGCGCGCCGATCGAGTTGACGACCGCCAGCCACGCCAGCGAGCCGAGCGCCTGCCCGGTCAGCGGGATGCGCAGCCCGCCGTGCGCCATCGCCAGCGGGAACGTGGTGAGGGTCGCGCCGAGGAGCTGCACGGTGGTCCCCGTCCGCAGGTCCACCGAGCCTCCGAACCGCTTCTGGTAGAGCGTCCCGGCGGCGAGGCCGGCCAGGGCCAGGCCCGTGTAGGCGTACCCGGCGGTCCGTGCTCCGCCCGACAGGTTCCCGCTGACGCAGACGACGACGCCCGCCAGTCCCAGCGCGAGGCCGGCCCACTGCCGGCCCGTCAGCCGCTCGGAGAACATCGGGACCGCGACCGCCGCGACGATCAGCGGGCAGGCGCTCAGGATCAGCGACGACAGCCCCGCCGGCACGCCGTGCGCCAGCCCGAAGAACACGCCGCCGAGCTGCACCGTCTGGAGCAGCACGCCCGTCACGAGCAGGTGCGCGTACGTGCGCCGCTCCCTCGGCCACGGCGCCCGGGTGGCGAGCGAGACAGCTCCGAGGACGGTGAACGCGACGAGGAACCGCCAGGCGACCAGGGCGAGCGACGCCCCGCTGCGCGCCCCGAGCGTCCCGGCGAGGTAGCCGCTGCTCCAGATCGGCACGAACACGACCGGCAGGGCGGCCGCCGCGAGCCGCCCGGCGCCCCGCCCGCGCGCCGTCCCGGCGGGCTCCCGGCATTCGGACGGCGCGGCCGCCGGCCCGGCGCTCACGCGAGGCGGCCGTCGGCCGGAAGGACCGGCGCCGCGACGGGCACGGTCCCGGGGTATTTCAGTCCGGCGCCGGTGTTGAGGACGACGACGCGCTCGTCCTCGCCCAGCCGGCCTGACGCCCGCAGCTTCCGGGCGGCGGCGAACGCGGCGGCGCCCTCGGGGCAGACGAACGCCCCCTCCAGCGCGGTCACCTCCCTCAGCTCGGCCAGCAGCTCCTCGTCGGTCACGGCGACCGCCGTGCCGGACGTCTCCGCCAGCGCGTCGAGGATGAGGAAGTCGCCCAGGGGCTTGGGGACGTTGATGCCGAACGCCACCGTGCTCGCCTTCTCCCAGGGGCGGGTCGTCCGCTCGCCCCGCTCGAACGCCTCGACGACCGGGGCGCAGCCCTCCGCCTGCACGGCCACCAGGCGCGGGAGCGGGCCGGAGATCCAGCCCAGCTCGCGCAGCTCGGTCAGGGCCTTGTGGATCCCGATCAGCCCCACGCCGCCGCCCGTCGGATAGAGGATCGCGTCGGGCGGCGTCCAGCCGAGCTGCTCGACGATCTCCAGGCCCATCGTCTTCTTGCCCTCGATGCGGTAGGGCTCCTTGAGCGTCGAGGCGTCGAAGACCCGGCCCCCGGACGCCGCGACCAGCTCGCCGACGACCCGTCCGGCGTCGCTGATCAGGCCGTCGACCAGGTGCAGGTCGGCGCCGGCCGCCGCGCACTCGCGCCGGGTGATCTCCGGGGCGTCGACCGGCATCACGACCGTGGCGGTCAGGCCGGCGCGGGCGCCGTAGAGGGCCCACGCGGCGCCGGCGTTGCCGTTGGTGGGCATCGCCAGGCGCTCGACGCCGAGCTCCGCCGCCCGCGACACCCCGACGGCCGCCCCGCGGGCCTTGAACGAGCCGGACGGGAGCAGCCCCTCGTCCTTCATCAGCAGCTTGGGCAGCCCGATGCGCTCGCCGTACCGAGGCACCGGCAGCAGCGGCGTCATCCCCTCGCCGAGGCTCACCACCGCCTCCGGGCTCCCGACGGGCAGCAGCTCGTGGTAGCGCCACAGGTCGGGCGGTCGCCCCGCGACGTCCTCCGGGCGCACCGCCGCGCGGACCGCCGGCAGGTCGTAGCGGGCGAGCAGCGGCCTCCCGCATTCGGGGCACAGGTTTTGCAGGACGCCGGCGTCGCGCTCGGTCCCGCACCAACCGCACTCCAGATGGGAAAGATGGCTGAACGCCATGCTCCGCTCCTCCCGGCGCCCCGATGCCTATTCTCACTAATCTAGTAGGAAATTCCCGATCGCCGCCTCCCCGGCGGTCGCGGTCAGCGCCCGCCGGCTCGGGCCAGGGCCTCCTCGGCCTGCGCGGCGAGAGCACCGACCAGATCGGCGGCGGACGGCAGGTCCTCGATGAGGTCGACGCCCTCGCCGGCCCACCGCGGCAGGGCCGGGATCTCGCCTCGCGCCACGGCGTCCCGGTACGCCTGCCCGGCGTGAGCGTCGGCCGCGAGCTCGTCCTCCCGGCCCCGCCATTCGTCCAGGAAGGGGTGGCCGAGGGTGCGCGCGGTGTACCGCTCCGGCCACCGGGAGCCGCGGGCGATGTCCAGCACCCTGTTGCGCTCGGTGTCCTCCGCGCGGGCTTCGACGAGCGCCTTCGCGGTCGCGGGGTCGACGAGGGCCTCGGCGGTGGCCTGGAAGCGGGTGCCGAGCAGCGCCCCGGCGGCCCCCAGCGCCAGGGCGGCCGCCACGCCGCGGCCGTCGGCGATCCCGCCGGCCGCCAGGACGGGCACCGGCGCCGCCAGGTCCACCACGACGGGCACGAACGGCAGCGTGGACCGCCCGTGCCGGGCGCCGTGCCCGCCGGCCTCGGTGCCCTGCGCGACGATCACGTCCGCGCCCAGGTCGACCGCACGGCGGGCCTCCTCCAGGTCGGTCACCTGGAGGATCAGCGCCGTGCCCGCGCCGCGGACGCGCTCCGCGAACGGGCCGGGGTCGCCGAACGACAGCATCACCGCGCTCGGGCGGTGCTCCAGCGCACGCGCGATCGTCCCGTCGTCGATCGCCCATGCCTGGAAGCCGATGCCCCACGGCCTCCCGGCGACCTCCTCGGCCAGGACCGGCAGCTCCCGGGCCAGCCAGTCCGGGTCCCCGGTCCCGCTGCCCAGCAGCCCGAGGCCGCCGCCGCGCGAGACGGCCGCCGTCAGCGCGCCGCCGGCGGACCCGCCCATCGGGGCCAAGGCGATCGGGTGCCGCACCCCGAACATGTCCGTGAACGCCGTCGACAGTCCCATGTCCCGATCATGGCCCACCCGCAGTACCGGTCGCGACGCGGCGCAGCCGGACGCTTCGTCTTCTAGCTCGGCCGGGCTAGAAGACGAACTCGATGCGGGACAGGGCGATTCCGAACTCGACGAGGGCGCACACTCCCAGGCCCAGCGTGCCGGACAGGAAGCCCCACGCGGTGGCTAGGGCGACCGGTCTGGAAGGCGCCGTCAGCGGCCCCGCCACCCAGCCGAGGGCGGCGCCCAGCGGAGGAAGCCCGCCGATCACGCATGCGCTGAACAGCAGGCGCACCTTGGTCCGGTGGTTGCCCTGCCAGTCGGTGGCGCTCAGGTGATGCGCGGCCGAGGAGGCGGTCTCGGCCCACCACACGATGAAGACCGCCCAGATGACCAGCGCGACGACCGTCAGGCCGACGGCGCCTTTCCGTGAACTGTTCATCGGCGAATCCCTGACGCGGAACGGAGAAAGCGGGGACGGCGATCGGCCTCGGCCGCCTCCGCTTCAGTACAGTTCAGCGCTCTTCTTCCGGCAAGCCCCGGCGACCATTTCGCGGCCTCGGCCTCTTACTCTCAGCGGGAGCGGTCAGGTCATGAGCCGGGCCGCGATGTGGGTGGCCGCTTCTGCGATCAGGGCGTCCTTGTAGGGCGCGCCGTATCCGCGGCGGTCGGTCATGACGGCCATCACCAGCGGGGGCGTCCGCGGCGGCCACACGACGGCGACGTCGTTGACGCGGCCCCAGTTGCCGTTGCCGGTCTTGTCGGCGACCGTCCATCCCTTCGGCAGCCCGGCGCGGACGCGGGTGGCGCCGGTCATGCTGCGCAGCATCCAGCCCTTGAGCAGGGCGCGCTTGTCCGCGGGCAGCGCGTCCCCGAGGACGAGGGCGCGGTAGTCGGCGGCGATGGCGCGGGGCGTGGTGGTGTCGCGTGGGTCGCCCGGGCCGATCTTGTTGAGTTCCGGCTCGTAGTCGTCCATGCGGCCCACGGTGTCGCCGAGGCCGCGCAGGTAGGCGGTCAGCCGGGCGGGACCGCCGAGGTCGCGCATCAGCAGGTTGCCCGCGGTGCCGTCGCTGTACCGGATGGCCGCGTCGCACAGTTGCCCGACGGTCATCCCCGTCGCGATGTGGTTCTCGGTGATCGGCGAGATGGAGTCGACGTCGGCCTTGGTGTAGGTGACGCGCTTGTCGAGATGGCCGAGCGGGTTGCCGTGCAGCACCGCCGCCGCGGCGAGCGCTTTGAAGGTGGAGCAGAACGCGAACCGCTCGTCGGCGCGGTAGGCCACCGCGGCGCCGGTGCCGGTGGCCACGGCGTAGACGCCGAGGCGGGCGTGGTGCTTGCGCTCCAGCGCGGCGAACTGCGAATCGTCCGGGGGAGCGGTCGTGCGGCGCTCCGACGCTGACGGCCTCGGGCTCGACTGGTGCTGGTCGTCGCATCCCGCAAGCGGCAGGAGCGCCGAGCCGATCAGCAGGGCGCGCCTGGACGGCCCGGACCGCTCGAAGGGCGTCGGGTGGTGGCCGCCTTCGGCTTCGCAAGGGGGTCGCGCGCTGGGCATGGCGGCCATGACAGCACGGCCGTTCCGGCGGCGTCCAAGTCCGATATCGATCATCAATCGATAGCCGCAAGCGTATGTTCGCTGGTGGTCAGGAGGCGAGGGGCCTCCCGTGTTGGGACATCGCCCGTCTTTCTGGTGTGCTGCGGCGGGTGATCGTCGATAGTCCCGCCCCGGCAGGGGCCCGCTCCACCGGGAGGCCGCCCGACCGCCGGGTGATCACGACCGTGGTCGCGATCCAGCTCGCCTCCTGCCTGGGCTTCTTCGCGGTCGCGGCGCACCTGGTAGCCCACCTGCGGCACGACCTTGGCCTGCTAGCCGGAACGGTCGGGCTGATCCTCGGCGTCCAGGTGGGCCTGCAGTCCGCGCTCCTGCTGCCGGTCGGCGCGATCACCGACCTGCTCGGGCCCCGCCGTACCGGAGCGATCGCCTGCGTCCTGCGCGCGCTGGGGTTCGTCCTGCTCGGCACGGTCGACGGCGTAGGGCCGCTGCTGTGCGCGGCCGTCGTCCTCGCCCTCGGCGGCGCGCTCTACAACCCCGCGGCGCAGTGCCTGCTGGCCGGGGTCGGCCCCGACCGCCGGTCGCGTGGGTTCGCCGGCTACGTCGCGGTGCAGCACGTCGCGACGGTGTTCGGCCCGGTCATGGGCCTTGC
Organism: Spirillospora sp. NPDC046719; assembly: GCF_040645715.1. NCBI lineage: Bacteria > Bacillati > Actinomycetota > Actinomycetes > Streptosporangiales > Thermomonosporaceae > Spirillospora > Spirillospora sp. NPDC046719. Next base: position 27,253 of record NZ_JBEYYT010000067.1, read on the forward strand.
GATCCTCTCCGTCGGCCGAGGCTTCACTCCTCTGGCCGCGACGGCGGCCGCCCTGTGGGCGACCGGCGGCGTGTTGTTCCTCCTCGTGCCTCAACGCAGCCCGCAGCCCGCGGTGAGACGCCGTCGGGAGCTCTTCGCGGGCGTGCGCACGGTGTTCGGCGACCGCTCCTTCCTGCTCTTCGCGCTGGCGGCCTCGCCGACGACGCTGCTGGCCAACGGCCTGCTCACCGCCGTCCCGCTCCTGGACTTCACTCCGGCGGCGGCGACGCTCTGCTTCTGCGTCCTGGCCGCGGTCGCGGCGGCCGCCCAGCCCTTCGTGGCCGCCGGCCGCCGCGGCGAACGTCCCTGGGTGCTGCGCCTCGGCCTGCTGTGCGCCGCGGCGGCGTTCTGCGTCCTCGCGCCCCTGGACGGCACCCGGACGGTCCCGCTGCTGATCGCGGCCGTCCTCAACGGCCTGTCGAACGGGCTGATCCAGCCGGCGGTCTTTCAACGCACCGCCCGCCACGCCCCTGTCGGACATTTCGGCGCCTACTACGGCGTCCTGCAGTCCGCCGCCGGGCTGTTCTCCTTCGCGGGCGACCTGCTCATCGGCCGGCTCTTCGACCTGGGCGCGGTCGCCGCGACCGCGGCCCTGATCGGCCTCGGCTCGTTCGCGCTCGCGGCCGCGATCGGCGTCCGCGACCCGTGAGGTGCGCCGGACGAGCCGGACGAGCACGGACCGAGGTAGCGAGCGGCACCGCCAGGTGGCCATCCGGGCGTCGACCGTTGGCCGATTCGGCGTGCGGGTGCCCGTTCCTAGGCTCGCGAGCATGTTCCGTTCCGTGCGCCGCCGCCGGTTCGTGCCCGCCCTGGCGCTGTTCCTGCTCGCGCCCCTGGTGGGGGAGTTCCTGCTCGGCAACCAGCCGATCACCGAGCTGCCCGGCCTGGTCATGCTGGCCCCGCTGTACGGTGGCGGCGCGCTGCTGGTGCGCGAGACGGCCCGGCGGACCGGGCGCGGCCGGCCGACGATGGTCGTCCTCGCCGCCGCCTACGCGCTGATCGAGGAGGGCCCGGTCGACCAGATGCTGTGGAACCCGCACTACGGCGGGTTCGACATGGGCTCGGCCTACGCGGCCACGCACATCCCGCTGCTCGGCACCAGCGTCGAGATGCTGGAGGACGTCGTGTCGATGCACACGATCTGGAGCATCTGCGTCCCGATCGCGCTCGTCGAGGCGTTCACGCGCGATCCGCGCCGGCCGTGGCTCGGACGGGCCGGGCTGCCCGCCGCCGGACTGCTCTTCGTGGCCGCTTCGGTCCTGCTGGGCGTCGCGCAGGCGCGGTCGGAGCACTTCGTCGCCTCGCCGCGCCAGTTCGCCGTCGCGGGCGTCGCGATCGTCGGGCTGATCGTCGCGGCGTTCGTCCTGGGACGCCGTCCGGCGGCCAAGCCGCAGGTGGACGCGGATGCGCCGAGCCCGTGGACGGTCGGCGCCGCGGCCTTCGCCGTCACGAGCCTCTACTGGCTGCGCGACCGGCTGCCCGAGGGGCTCTCGGTCTGGTGGCCGGTGGCGGCGTGGTTCGTCGTGCTCGTCGCGGCGGTCGCGGTGTGCGCGCGCTGGTCGCGGAGCCGCGGCTGGGGCCCGTCCCATCGTCTGGCGCTGGCGGGCGGCGCTCTGCTCACCTACGTGTGGGTGGGCTTCACGCATGCCGAGGAGATGGGCGTCCCCGTCGCGACCGCCCTGACCGGGAACGCCGTCTTCGGGACGGGGGCGGTCCTGCTGCTGCTGGCGGCGGCCTCCCGCGCCCGCCGCCCGTCGGCCACTGCCTGAAGCGGCTGCTCGCCATCGACGCCGTGTTCGGCCAGAGCAACCACCGCTACCGGGCAGTGGGAGCGGGCAGGGCGCGGATCACGACACCTACCAGCCGGTCGCCCGAGACGTACCCGTAGTGCCGGGAGTCCCAGCTCGTCGGACGGTTGTCGCCCAGGACCACCAGGGAGCCGCGCGGCACGGTGGTTCCGGCGATCCCCTCCACGTCCGGGTCGGCCCAGTCGGCGGGAAGCGTGTCGCCCTGCACGGCCACGACCCGCTTGAGGAGCAGGGTCCCGCGCCGGGCGGCCGGACGCCCGTTCCCGTCCGTCCCGTCCTGCCCGTCCGCGGCCCAGAAGAGCACCACCTGGCCGCGGCGGGCGCGCCTCGTCCTGCGGACGAGCACGCGGCCGCCGGACCGCAGGCCCGGTTCCATGCTCGCGCCGTCCACGGTCGTGACGATGAGGACGCGGCGGACCGCCAGCGCCAGCAGCCCGGCGGCCATCAGCGTTCCCGCGGCGGAGCGCGCGAGCGTCATGGCACCTCCTGCTGGTAGCCGGCGGCCTGCATGCGGAAGAGCCGGGCGTAGCCGCCGTCCGCCGCTAGCAGCGCGTCGTGCGTCCCATGCTCGACGATCCGCCCGTCCCGCAGGACCGCGATGCGGTCGGCGTCGCGGACCGCGCTGAGCCGGTGGGAGATCAGCAGGCTGGTGCGGCCCTCGCGGTGCTCCCGCATGCGGGCGTGGACCTCCTGCTCGGCCTCGGGGTCGAGGCCCGAGCTGGGCTCGTCGAGGATCATCAGGTCCCGGCCCTCCCGCACCAGCGCGCGGGCCAGCGCGAGCCGCTGCCACTGCCCGCCGGAAAGCACCACGCCGGTCACCGGGTCGTCCTGGTCCGCCCCGAGCACGAACATCCGGGTGAGCGGGGTGTCGTAGCCGCGCGGCAGCGAGGAGAGCGTGCCGTCGACGCCCGCCCGGACGGCCGCCTGCCGGAGGCGGTCCCGGTCGCCGAGCGCGGTGAGGTCGCCGAGCGCGATGTTCTCACCGGCAGTCATGTCGTAGTTCATATGGTCCTGGAACACCGCGCTGATGCGCTCGCGCAGCCGCGCGGGCGGGATGTCGCGCAGGTCGACGCCGTCCCAGAGGATCCGGCCCTTGGTCGGGTCGTACATCCGGCAGAGCAGCTTGACGAGGGTGCTCTTCCCGGCGCCGTTGAGGCCGACGAGCGCGACGGCGCTTCCCTGCGGGATCGTCAGGTCGACGCCCTGCAGCACCCACGGATGGTCGTCGCTGTAGCGGAACCAGACGTCCTGCAGTTCGATGCCCTTCCGCAGCGGCGGCGCGTCCCCGTCCAGCGCCTTCGGCAGGTCGGGCTCGGCGTCGGTGACGGCGATGAAGTGGGTGAAAGCCAGTAGCCGGGCCTGCCCTCCGGAGATCGCCGCGGTGAGCGTCCCGAGCGCCCCCTGCACGCCGACGACCGCCGCGAGGAACATGGACACGTCCCCGATGCCGATCTCGCCGCGCCGCGCCGCCGTGACCGCCCACCACAGCCCGGCCCCGGCCGCCGCCGCGCTCATGACCGTGAGCCCGCCCTGCGTCCGGAGCTCGCGGAGGTCCATCCGCCGGCTCTCGGCGTTGGCGCTCCGCCGCTCCCGCATCATCAGCCCGCGCAGGAAGGCGCCGATGCCGAAGAGGCGGATCTCGGTAGCGGCGGCCGTCCCGGTGAGGAGCTGCCCGTAGAAGTACTCGCGGCGGTGGTACCGCTCGATGCTCCACTCCATCGCCGACCGGCGCCGGGTGAGCAGGATCTCGGCGGCGAGCGCGGGGACCGCGGCGATGAGGACGACGGCGGTCATGGCCGGGCTGATCAGGAGCAGCGAGCCGAGGAAGCCGAGCAGGGACGCCGCGCCGCCGAGGCCGCCGCCGATGCCGTCCACGATCTCGGGGACCCGGCCGACGCCCTCCTGGGCGAGCCTGAGCCGGTCCTGGTAGGCGGGGTCCTCGAAGTTGCGCAGCCCGACCTGCCGCTCGGCCGCGGCGAACAGCCGGTCGGTCCCGGCCAGGCCGGCGGACCGGCCGATCTGCGCCCTCAGGTAGTGGACGGCCACCGGCAGGGCCGCCGCGGCGAGCCCGGTCGCGGCCAGCCCGAGCGCCGGGCCGCCGACCGCGCCGTGCGGGGTCGTCAGCCGGTCGATCACCGTCTTGGTCAGCCACGCGGTCGCGATCGGCGCCGCGGACGCGGCGAGCGTCAGCACGACGAAGAGCGGCGCGCCCACCCTGGCCGACCGCCGGATGAGCGCGACGGCCCGCACGGCGGCGGCCCACAGGCCGGCGGCGCCGACGCGCATGCCGCCGGCGGGGGAGTCGCCCACCGCTCAGTGCCTGCCGGCGGCCTGCCCGGACGGCCGCCGCGCCCCCGGCGGGTCGGGCAGGTCGCCGACCCGTCCCGCCGTGGCGAGGACCCGCCGGTCGCCGACCAGGTACAGCGCCGGGGTCCAGGTGTTCCGGAACGCCCGCGCCACCGGCCCGCCGTCGGCCTCGGCCGCGACGACCCGCGCCACCGGGCTCAGCGCCCGCACGGTCTCCGGGTCGTCCCCGCCGACCACCACCAGCACGTCGTCGCGGTCGAGCCGGCGGGCCCGTTCGACGAGCTCGGGCAGCAGGTCGTGGCAGGCCGGGCAGTCGGCGGACAGGAACGCGACGACGCCGCCGAGGACGTCGTGGTCCACCGGCTCGCCGTCCGTCGTCACGGCGGCGAACTCCCCGATGGACGCGCCCGGCCCCAGCTCGAACGGCAGGTCCGCCGCGGCGGGGCGGCCGGCGTCGGCCCGCAACCGCCGCAGGATCCCCATCGTGAGCAGCATGTTCAGCAGGCAGGCCACGCCGAGCAACACCACGGCCGCCACCAGGTAGGGCATCGGGAACTCCTCGCGAACAGGTCGATCGATCTCGTCGAAGGGGGATGGACGGGTGCCCGCCCGCGTCCCGCGCCCCTTCTTTCCGGGCGCCGGACGCCGGGCCTCGGGCGCCGGGCGGCGGCGGTCCGCGGTGC
>NZ_JBEYYT010000068.1:0-31958 GCF_040645715.1 Spirillospora sp. NPDC046719
GCGGCTGCCCTTCGAGCTCCATCAGCATCTCGCCCTCCAGCACGTAGCCGAACGCGGGACCGGGATGCCGGTGCGTCGTCGCGCGGACCTTCGAGACGTCCGGCATCGGCGGGAAGGCGGTCGGCGACCTGCTCGACGTCGACCTGCGCGCCCCGCACGTCCGGGTCGGCCTGCTGCACCCCGACGCGATCGCGCAGCGCGCGACGGTGTCGGGCATGGCGAACGCCCAGCACGCGATCGCGGGCGTCAACGGCGACTTCTTCAACATCAGCGAGACCCACGCGGGCGTGCCGCCCACCGGCTCCTCGTCCGGGCCGGAGGTGGACGGCGGCCGCGCGCTGAAGGCGGCCGTGCCGGACGGCCAGCGGTTCGGACCCGCGCTGCCGCCCGGGACGTCCACCCGCGACGTGATCGGCGTCGGCACCGACCGGCGCGGGCACGTGGCGAGCCTGCGGCTGGCCGGGACGGTCCGCTCCCGGCTCGGGACGCTGGAGCTGGACGGCCTCAACCAGTACGCGCTGCCCGTCGGCGGCGTCGGCGCGTTCACGAGCGACTGGGGCGCGGTGTCGCGGCAGCGCGCGGTCTGCGGCACCGACGACGCGCGCAACGACCCGTGCAGCACCGACACCGCCGAGGTCGCGGTGCGGCGCGGCGTCGTCACGGCCGTCTCGGACGCGGTCGGCGCCGGCGCGATCCCCAAGGACACGACGGTGCTCGTCGGCCGCGACGAGGGCGCCGCCGCACTGCGCGAGCTGCGCGCGGGCGACCGGGTGAAGGTCCGGTACCGGCTGACCGGGAAGGTGCGGTTCCGGTTCGCGGTGGGCGGGTTCCCGATCCTGCGCGGCGGCCGCCCCCTCGACGGCCTGGACACCGCCGGCCCCGCGCCGCGCACCGCCGCCGGCGTGAGCCGCGACGGCCGCCACCTGTACCTCGCCGTGGTGGACGGACGGTCGGAGACCAGCGGCGGCGTCACCGTCGCCGAGCTGGCGTCGCTGCTCGCGCGGGCCGGCGCGTCCGCCGCGGTGAACCTCGACGGCGGCGGATCGTCCGCCTTCGTCGCGCGCGGGCCCGGCGAGGCGTCGGCGACCGTCCGCAACGTCCCGTCCGACGGCGCCGAGCGGGCGGTCGCGAACGGGATCGGCGTGTTCTCCTGAGTCAGCGGGGCGGGCGCGGGCGCAGGTCGTCCAGCATGAGGCGGCTGAGCCGGAGGACCTCCTTCTGCGGGTCCCACAGGCCCGGCGCGTCCGTGCCCGCCCCGTGGTGCGGCCGCTCCAGATGGCGCTGCAGGCGCTCGGCGTCCGCCAGCTCCTCCTCGCCGGGCGCCTCGGGCAGCCGCCGGACGAGCCCGGCGAGCATCCCGATCACCCGCGCGTGGTCGTGCCGGAACGCCTCGGAGAACCGCAGCTCCTCGCTCTCCGCGTCCATCGCCTCCGCGTGGGTGGCGGCGATCGACCGCACGTACGTCGCCGCCTGCTCGAGCGTGTTCATCAGCCGGGTCGCGGGCCAGCGCTCCGGCTCGTCCCGCCACCGCATCCGGTAGCCGCGCAGCCTCGCCCGCGGGTTCGCGCGCATGCTGTCGCGGCCCTGCTCGTAGGCGTGCCGCGCCTGCTCCTGGACGGTCCGCAGCCGCTCGTCCGCCTCGTCCCAGCGCGGCCGCTCGTCCGGGTCGGTGACGGCGGCGGCGAGCGCGTCCATCGCCTCGGCGAGGACGTCGCGCGTCCGCTCCACCGCGTACTCGGCGCGGCGCAGGTGGAGCGGCGGGAACACCAGCGCGTTCACGGCCAGCCCCACCGCGAGGCCGAGCGCGACGTCCCCGAGCCGCGGCAGCGTGTACCCGACGGCGTCGTGGCCGCCGAGCAGCAGCGCGAACAGCGCGGTGAACGGGACCTGCGACGCCTGCCCGCCGAGCCGCCGCCACCCCGACGCCATCATGGCGAGGAACAGCACGACGGCGATGCCGGCGATGTTCGGGCCGATCCAGAGGCCGACCGGGATCGCGAGCGCGGCGCCGATGACGAACCCGGCGCCGTACGCGAGGCTCTCCCGGACGGACCGCACGACCGACGGGTACACGCCGAGCAACGCGGCGAGCGGCGCGAAGTACGGCTCGGAGTGCCCGACGGCGTACCGCGCCGCCGCCCACGCGACCACCCCCGCGAGGACCGCCTTCGCGGTGAGCTTCAGCCGTTCCCGCCAGTACCGCCACCCCGCCCAAGGCAGGACATATCCCCACAATCCGCTGATCCGCACCGCACTCCGATTCCCACCGATCGCCCAGCCATGCCACCGCGCCGGCGCCCGCCCCACCGGCGGGCCCGTCAAGCGCCCTCCCCGGGCACCCCGCCCAACCCAAGGAAAATACAATTAGGGAATGGCGAATCGCCGCGCCACGGATGTCACAAATCGCACTGCCGGGGGAACCGCACCGAACCGGAATGAGGCACGGGGGTTGACTTCCCCGCGTGGGCTCGGTTAGAAGCGAATAAAGGATTCCTTTCGGGTGCTGGATCCGGAGCGGAGGACGTCTTGACGACGGTCGTGCCGGCGGTGGACGGGCGGGGGCTTGCCGTGGAGGAGTGGGGAGAACCGGCGGGCCGTCCCGTCTTTCTCCTGCACGGCACGCCCGGCAGCAGGCTCGGCCCCATTCCCCGCCCCATGGTGCTCTACCAGCTGGGCATCCGGCTCATCACCTTCGATCGGCCGGGATATGGCCGTTCGGACCGCCGCATCGGACGCGCGGTCGCCGATGTCGCCGACGATGTACGGCGAATAGCGAACACGCTGGAATTGCGGGAATTCGCCGTGCTCGGCCGGTCCGGCGGCGGCCCGCACGCGCTCGCCTGCGCGGCGCTGCTGCCCGGCCGGGCCCGGCGGGTCGCGGCGCTCGTCGGGCTCGCGCCCGCACAGGCGGAGGGGCTCGACTGGTTCGAGGGGATGGCGGCCTCCAACACCCGCGAGTACCTCGCCGTCCGGCGGCAGGGCCCGCTGGTGTCGGCCCGGCTGCGGTCGGTCGCCGACCGGATCCGCGCCGACCCGGCCCAGTACGTCGCCGACCTGTCCGCCGAGCTGACGCAGTCCGACCGCCGCGTCGTGTCCGACGCGGGCATGCGCAGGATGTTGCTGGAGACGTTCGCCGAGGCGTTCCGCACGTCCGCGGACGGCTGGATCGACGACCTGCTCGCCTTCTGCGCGCCGTGGGGGTTCGAACTGGGCGACATCGTGGTGCCGACGATGCTGTGGCACGGCGCCAACGACACCTTCTCCCCCGCCGGGCACTCCCGCTGGCTCGCCGACCGCATCCCGACCTCGACCGTGGTCGTGCAGCCCGGGTCGGCGCATTTCGGAGCGTTCGACGTGCTCCCCGACGTGCTGACCTGGCTCGTCCAGCCGGACGGCGCACCGGGCGCCCGCACCTCACAGCGGCTGTAGTTCGAGGTCGCGGTTGACCCGCACGCCGGCGCGCACGTCGGAGATCAGCGGGTGCGGATGGTCCACGGCGAGGACGAGCAGCCCCGCGCAGGCGCGGTCCCGCAGCTCCTGGGCCTCCGAGACGCGGCCCATCGCGTTGAGGGTGACCGACAGGTTGGCCCGGCAGGCGTTGGTGTCGGGGTGGTCGTCGCCGAGCACCCCGACCAGCCTGCCGAGCGCGTCCCGCTCGAGATCGTGCGCCCGCTCCGGCTTGCCGCCGTCGGCGAGGCAGTTCGCGGAGTTCAGCACGGCGGACAGCACGTACGGATGCTCGCGGCCGAGCAGGCCGGTGAGCCGGTCGACGACGTCGCCCGCCAGCGCGCACGCCTCCTCGACGTCGCCGGCGCCGCGCAGGTAGCAGGCCAGGTTGTTACCGATCATGACGGTGTAGGGGTGGTCCGGTCCCATCTGCTCGGTGTGCTTGGCGAGGATCGTCCGGGTACGGTCACGCGCGCCGATCTTGTCGCCGAGCGCGGACATGCACGCCGCGACCTCCAGGTCGGCGGGCAGCGTGTCCGGCGAGTCCGGGAAGTACCGCTGGTAGCGGGCGAAGGTCTCCTCCGCCAGTGTCAGCGCCTCCTCGCGGTGCCCGGCCCGCCGCAACGACACCGCCAGGCTCTTGCCCGTGCGCAACGTGTCGAGAATCTGGTCGCCGAGGACGTCCAGGTAGCGCCGGTACACGTCCCGCAGCCTGGTCACCGACTCGTCGAACCTGCCGAGTTCGCGCAGGTCGCGCGCCAGGTTGGCCTCGGAGAACAGCGTGTACGGGTGGTTCTCGCCGAGGGCCGGCGACGTCCGCCGCTGCGCCAGCGTCTCGGCGTCGTACCTGCGAGCGCTCTCCGGGTCGCCGGTCAGCCGGTAGTCGACGGCGAGGTTGTGGGCGATCATCAGCGTCCGCGGGTGGTCCTCGCCCCACGGCACGGCCGCCTTCTCGTAGGTGAGCAGGTCCCGTTCCAGCGCCTCCCGGAACTTCCCCATCGCCCGCAGGTCCGCCGCCAGGTTCCCGGCCGTGATGAGCGTGTGCGGGTGCGCGGGGCCGATCGTCGGCGACTTCTCCTGCCGCTCCATCACGTCCAGGTCCAGCTCGTAGGCCTCCGCGTAGGAGCCCTGGGACCGCAGCACGTTGGCGATCTGCGACTGCAGGAACAGCCACTGCCAGTGGTCGCGGCCGAGCTTTCCGCTCCACTCGGCGCTCAACTCGCGCCCGGCCGCCATCGCGCTCTCGAAGCTGCCGCGCTTCCACTGGTAGCGGACGAGGTCGGTGAGCATCTGCCGCGTGTCCTCGTCGTCGCACTGGGCGGCGCTCGACGGCTTGACGTGCGGCAGGATCTCCTCCAGCGCCGGCCAGTTCACCGGGTCATCGGTGTCGCCGTGCTTGGGCCGCGCGCCGAGCAGGATCTTGTGCACGTCGTGGCAGGTCGTCTCGGTCGGCCCCGGCTCCATCCCGTGCCGGATCACCGCCTGCACCAGCGGGTGCACCTGGATGGAGTTGTTGCCGAGGTCGACCTTCGCCAGCGCGAACCGGCTGATCTCCCGGACGTGCTTGCCGAGCACCAGCTTGTCCCGCAGCGTCTCGTCGTAGGGCGCGAGGACGCCGGCGGTCTCGTCGCTGTAGATCAGGTCGAGCGAGATCGGCTCGGAGGAGAAGAACGCCAGCAGCTCCAGCAGCCGCGCCGCCGCCGGCGAGGCGTCCCGCAGCTGCCGGAACGTGACGTTCCAGGTCAGCGCGACCGGCTGCGGAAAGGTCTCGGTGCTCAGTGCGAGCGTGGAGGCCGTCTCGTTCTCCAGTGCCTGCAGATACTCGCTCGCCGGCATGAACGTCGACGCCAGCCACGCCGCGGCCTGCTCGATCGCCAGCGGCAGGTACCCGAGCGCCCTGCCGATCTTGCGCGCGTTGTCGTCGGAGATCTCGCCGACCCGGCGGACCAGGTGCGCGGCGGCCTCCTCCTCGGTGAACACGTCCACCGCCAGCGGCGCGGCGAGCTGCGTCCAGGCCGGGTCGCGGGAGGTGATGAGCACGTGGCCGTCGCCACCCGGCAGGTAGGGCTCCAGATCCCGCGGGTTGTCGGCGTTGTCGAAGATGAGCAGCCAGCGCGCGGTCGGCTCGCCGCGCCGCAGCGCCTCCAGCGCGGCGTTGGCGGCGTCGGTGATGCTCTCGCCGACGCGCAGGTCGATCTGCTTGGCCAGGTTCGCCAGCGCCGCGCGGATCGAGTCGGGCTGTTGCGCGCTGACCCACCACACCAGGTCGTAGTCGGCCTTGAAGCGGTGCGCGTACTCCAGCGCGACCTGCGTCTTACCGACGCCGCCGAGACCGTGCAGCGCCTGCGGCAGGACGACCCGCTGCGTCGAGCCGAGCAGTTGGTCGCGCAGCTGCTCCAGCAGCCGGCCGCGGCCGGTGAACACCGCGTTGCGGCGGTCCACGTTCCAGACCGGCGGCGCGGTACGGGCCGCGCCCGGGAACCGGGGCCCGACCCGGGAGTGCTCGGGCGCGTGCTCCATCGCCTGCCCGGGGCGGCCGAGCGCGCGGACGAGCCGGTCGGCTCCCTCACGCTCGCCGAGCCCGGTCAGGTCGATCGGCACCGGGCCGTTGAACGCCGAGCTGAGCGGCGCGTCCAGCACCCGCACGGCGGTCAGCCGGCGCTGCGGGGCGGCGGTGCGGCCGGCCAGCGAGTCCCAGGCCCGCTGCGCGTGCGGCGAGGCGGCGTAGGCGGGCGAGATGAGCACGATGGTGTGGCCGGCGGTGTCGGGCGGGTCGTCGTCGCCCCCGGCGGCGTCCACGCTGCGGGTCAGCACCCGGAACCCGGCCCGGCCCAGCACCAGGCTCATCCAGTCGACCCACGGCCGGTCCTCCGACATGTAGCTGATCAGCACGTCGGTGACCTCGGACGGGCCGCGCCGCGCGAACCGCTCCAGGGTGCCGAGCCGCAGCTCCTCGGGGACCGGCCGGTACCCGCTGACGCGCCCCTCGGTGATCTCGCCGGTCAGCCGCTCGAACGCGGCGAGCATCGAGTTCGGCGAGCCCGGCGCGTCGCCGAACGTCGCCAGGGTCTCCTCGAACGCGTAGTACGGCCGGTACGGGATCTCCACCGACAGCCAGTACCGGTTCGCGTCCTGCCGGCTCATGCCTCGCGGGAACCGGTCGAAGCACGCACGGGCGTACGCCCGCCCGGCCTCCACCTTCGCGTTCTCCCCGAAGTCGATCCGCATCGGCACCGGCAGGATGCGGATGCCGCGCTCCCGGTACCGCTCGTCGATGTGCGCGGCGATCGCGGCGGCGCCGTCGATGCTCTGATCGCTGAGCGTGAAGCAGTCGACCAGGACGTCGGGGAAGTGAACCGTGCAGATGTCGGCGATGTCGCTCAGCCCGGTGCGGCTGTCGATGAGGATGTAGTCGTAATGGCGGCGCATGTCGGCGCGGAGCGCGTCGAAGAACTGGCCGCCGCCGAGCCGGTCGTAGAAGTTGTCCCAGTCCATGCTGGTGATGAGCGACGAGTAGTCGCGGTTCTGCCGTCCCGCCGACACGAAGTCGAGCGTCCCCTCGCCCGGGAACTCCCACTCCAGCGTGACCGCGTGCCGCAGGATCCGGGCGTACTCCAGATGCCAGTCCCGCTCGTCGTTCTCGTGCTTGGTCGTCGCCGCCCACGCGTAGTCCGTGAGCAGTTCGATGACTCCGGGCGTGGCGGACACGACGTTCTGGTCGAGGAACGGATGGAAGAACTTGTGCAGCCCCGGCGACTCCAGGTCCCAGTCGACCACCAGCACCTTGTGCCCCGCCATCGCCATGATCCAGGCGACGTTGGCGAGCGCGGTCGTGCGTCCGGTACCGCCCTTGTAGGAGTAGAAGGTGACGATGGTGCCGTCGTTCGTCATGGCTTCTCCTGCGTCAGCTGTCCGGTCCCCGCAGGGTGGGCCGGGGCATGGTCGGCGGCGTCCGCGGCGGGTGCACGCTGGCCGTCTTCAGGTAACGGGTGACGGCCTCGTTGACCGCCTTCGGCAGCGCGTCGCGGAAGGCCGCCACGGACGTGACGCGCTTGGCGGAGCCGTGCAGGGCGGTGCTCTTCGGCAGCACCTCGGTGAGGTCGCCGTTCAGCTCGTCGGCCCGCGCGGAGGTCTCCGGGTCGTCGGCGTTGAACGGCGCGATCACGTTGACCGGGTCGCGGTCGAGCTGCCGGAGCCGCTTGCCGATGTCGCGGTCCTTGACCGCCCACGGGTCGACCAGCAGCACGCTCGGCGAGTCGGCGGGCCGGGCGCCGGCCTCGTCGACGCTGTCGATGATGGAGCGGTGGCCGAGCTCGGTGAGCACCTGCCCGGCGTACGCCCCGATCGGCATCGTGTGGGCCTCGCTGCGGAACGGCGTCCACTCGCGCGGCGTCCGGCCGTAGTAGTAGGAGTCGCGCCCGGGCGGAAGCCGCTGGGCGGACTGCGCGGCGAGTGCGAGCCGGATCGCCGGGCGGGACGCGCCGGGCGGGTTCTCGGCGAACGGGCTCTGCAGCGTCTCCAGGCTCGGGATGGATCGCGGCGAGAGGGCGCACTCGGCGGCGCGCTCCTTGATGAGCGCCGCGAGCCGCAGCACCGTCTCCTTGTAGTGCTCGCGGTGCCGGCCCAGTTTCATGATCCCGTACAGGCCTTCCGCGGCGTACGCGGCCGGGAACCCGGGCGGGACGTTCTGCATGGACTGCAGCGGCTGCGGCACCTCGTCGGGCCGCATCGGCATCCACAGCGCCGGGATGATCGCGGACGGCACGTCGAGCCCCGCCGACAGCGCCTGGTACCGCTTCAAAAACGCCGCCCACTCCTTTCCGCAGTAATCGCTCAGGAAGTAGGCGGGCGAGAACAATGCGACGAAGACCCGGCAGTTCGCCAGCGCGTCGGCGAGATGGTCCGGCCACTCGCCGCCCACCGGAATCTGCCTGTCCATAAAACCCGGATTCTGCATGCCCGTGGCATGCCCGACGTCCTGGCAGAGGTCGTCGAAGAACTTGACGACCCACCGGTCGGAGTTCTCCGGGCGGTACCGCGACCTGGCATAACTCAGGAAGAAGTGCGGGCGTCGCTCATCCGCCAGGAGTCTTCCGAGCATGCCGCTCCTTCCGGTTCCATCACTGTATAGCGGCAATGCCGGGCACGATACAGGTCACCGGACGCGTATTTTTACCGTGAACAGTTCTGCGCGTCAGATGACACAAAGTGGTCATCGACGGGCACTGCCCGCCCGGCCGCGGCCACCGGGCGCGGTCATCTCGTGCGCGCGTGCGCCATCCATCCGGCCGCGAAATCCACGGCCTGCCGCAGCGGCAGCAGCCGGACTCCCGCGGCCCCCACCCGGCCCCGCACCACATGGCGGGTACGGTCGAGCGCGGCGCCGATCTCCGGGAAGTCGCCGTCGTCGAGGACGACGTCCCGGTACCGCCACCATTCCGGCCGGCCACCGCGCAGCACCATGCAGCCGTACCAGCGCGTCGGCGGGTCCCGCCGGTAGCGGTACTCGGCCAGGTGCAGGGCCGTGCAGCTCGCGTAGCCGACGCCGAGCAGCAGGATCGACGCGCCCGCCTCGTAGAGCCGGGCGAGCGGCGAGCGCTCGCCGAGATGGCAGGCGGGGTCGTGGTCGCCGGCGAAGAAGCCGGCCCGGGCGTGCAGCGCGGCGAACGACGTCTGCGGATGGGCGCTGCGCACGGCCCCCGGCGACGTCCGGACGTACTCGGCCAGCGCGCCCATGCCGGTCGACGGGGTCGTCGCTGGATCGAAGGGCGGCATCGTCCGCAGGTAGCGGCGCCGCTCGTCTTCGCTCATCCCCTGCGTCCGGGCCAGGTACGCACGGGAGGTGTCGGAGTTGTCAGACGTGGCGGTGGGGACGACGATCGTCCCGGCCGGCCCGAGCACGTCGCCGAGCGCCGAGGCGACCGCCCCGGCACCGCCCTCCACCCTGCCGACCCGGCGCAGTGACGCGTGCACCAAGAGGCGGCTCCCCGGCTCGACGCCGAGCGCGCGCAGATCTTCCGCCAGCGACGCCCGGTCGCACGTGGCCCGCGCACCGGACTGGCCTCCGCACGTCGCCTCGCCCACGGGTCAGCCGGCCGTCCCTGGGGCGGGCCAGCCCTCCAAGGTGCGCCGCATTCCGGCAACGAACTGCTCACCGAGCCCCGTCAGCGCCCCGGACTCCTGAAGCGTGCGCACCGCCTCCAGCGTCTTGGGATACCAGTCGCCGAAATGCCGCCCGGCCTCGGCCGCCGTTTCCGGGTCTCGGTCGTGCGTGCGGCGCCGCCAGAAGTCGGCGACCGCGATGTGCGCGTACGTGCCCTGCAGCAGCCCCTCCAGCGGGCGCGGGTCCCTGCGCCAGGGCGCGTGGTACAGGCGGTCGTCGCGGGCATCGTAGAGGTCGACGAAGTCGAGGACGGCGCCGAGCTTGACGTGCTGGAACTCGTGGAGGAGCAGGAGGCAGAGCATCTCCGGACGGTCGGGCAGCGCGATGCCGACCGACCCGAACGCGTCCCGTGCCGCCGAGCTGACGCTACCGCCGTCCCGGGGCGCCTCCAGAGGGACGATGGTGGTGAGCGCCCCGGCGATCCCGGGCGCGTACTCCGCGTACTCCTTCTCCAGCAGCGTCCAGGCCTCCTCGAAGGACACCTGCCATCGCGCGAACCCCTCGGCGTCGAGCCGCGCCGCCGCCGGGTGCTCGTGGCAGTCGCGATAAGGGTCGAGGTCGTCGAGGGCGACGGAGAACGTCCCGGCCTTCAGGTGCCGGACGGGTTCGAGTTCCCCGGCCGCGTCCACGTGCAACGCGCCGTCGCGCACGCGGACGGTGGTGCTCTCCCTGCCGGGGACCGGGTACCGGCCGATCCCGGGGAGGTAGACCGCCCCGTCGCGGACGGCCACCGTGAGCTCGGCGCTCATCCCGGCGCGCCACGCGGCCGTGCAGGCGAGGGCGGCGAGCACTCCCTCGTCCGCCTCGGGCGGCGCGGGCCGCTCGGGCGGCGCGGACGACGCGGACGACGCGGACGACGCGGACGACGCGGACGACGCGGACGACGCGGACGGCGCACGGAGCCGGTGCACCGCCCACGCCCGCACGTACGGGTGGGCCACCGCCGAGTCGAACGCCTCAGGGGCCGACTCCGCGACCCGGCGCAGCACGTCGAACGCGGCGGCGGGACCGGCGGCGCCGGCCTTCGCGACGAGGACCCGGCGGCCGACCGCCTGGGCGCCGCGCAGCCGGCCGATCGCGTCCGACTCGCCGTACCCGGTGGCGAGCGACCGCAGCGCGGTGGGCGGAAGCGCGTGCGCGGGCCGGGCCGCGCGCCGCTGCACGTGCTCGATCACGGCGGTCAGGTCCGGGCAGTAAACACTCGGGTTGCCGAAGCCGGAGCCGTCGCCCCGGTACCGGTGGGCGAACAGCCCACCGCCGCATGTGCCGACGACCGGGCATTCACGGCACTGCGCGCACAGCGCCGCCAGTCCACCGCGCCGTGCCTCGAGGCCCGGATGCCCGGCGGCCTCGTCGACCGCGTGGCGGAAGACGTCCATCCCGGTGGCGGGCGCGCCGTCGTAGGCCGTCTTCAGCGAGTCGGCCTGCTCGTAGCTCCCGTCGGTCTCGACGACGAGCACGTCGGCGGGCTCCAGGCCAAGGGACTCGGTGAAGCTGGCCCCGCCCCGCCCGGCGCTGATGATCGAGTCGAAGATCCGCACCGGCACCGGGCGCCTGGTATCGAACCACCGGTCGGCGATCGCGATCAGCCAGTCGGCGTAGGCGGTGGCGGACGGGCGGGGCGGAGGGGCGTCCCAGGTGTGGTGGGGCCACAGGAAGTCGATCGCGGGCGGGCGGTGCGCGACGAGCGCCTCGTACACCGAGATCGGGTCGTTGGCGATGTCGATGGTGCACAGCAGGCCGGAGAACAGTTCCGGATATCCGTCGCGGAGCAGCCCGACGGCCCGCACGGCCTTGTCGTAACTGCTCCGCCCGTCACGGTACAGGCGGTGCCTGTCGTTCGCCGCCCGGTCGCCGTCCAGCGAGATGCCGACCTTGACGCCCTGCTCGCGGAACAGCTCGCAGAACCGGTCGTCGAGCAGCACGCCGTTGGTGTGCACCCGCAGGTCGACGTCGCAGACGCCGCGCAGCGGCTCGCGCAGCGCGGCGATCAGGTCGCCGAGACGGCGCGCACCGGCGAGCAGCGGCTCACCGCCGTGCAGGACGACGGAGACCTCCGTCAGGCCGTGCGCCGCTGCATGGTCGGCGATGCGCCGCGCCGTCCGCGCCATGGTCGCGACCGGCATTCCCGCCGGCCGCGCGCGCCAGCTCTGGTCGGCGTGCTCGTACACATAGCAGTGATCGCAGGCCAGGTCGCATCGCGCGTGCACCTTGAGCACGAACTGCCGCAAAGCGGTTGAGGAGGTCATTGTGCGTGATGACTATTGTCAGATATATGAGTTGAACGCCGCGACGCGGACCGGATCCGCCCCCTCCTCTCCCTTGTCGTCGATACGGGTCAGACGTGCGGCGAGGCGGGCGGCCTCGACGTCGGAGGCGAGGTCATCGAGCCCGAGTCCGCGCAGGTCAATGAGGTCCGGCGCGTCTTTGGCTTCCAGAAGGTCCACTTTGATCCATTCTCCAGAGTGATTACGGTACGTAATAATGTATGTACCGTAAGTCGTGGCGACGCTAGTCCGGGGCTACAGTCAGTCTTAGGTCAAGCAAAGTTTCATG
Source organism: Spirillospora sp. NPDC046719 (assembly GCF_040645715.1). Classification (NCBI taxonomy): domain Bacteria; kingdom Bacillati; phylum Actinomycetota; class Actinomycetes; order Streptosporangiales; family Thermomonosporaceae; genus Spirillospora; species Spirillospora sp. NPDC046719. The sequence continues at coordinate 12,167 of NZ_JBEYYT010000068.1, forward strand.
AATGTAGCCCCCGAGTGACAGCTTTCGCAGGAAAGTCCGTGAATCCGGATTGTTCAAGTAGGACGCCCGCGCACGTGCCGCCGTGGCGCCACTGGCCGGGGCCGGACATGCGCTGGTACGTGAACTTGTGCACACAGAACTTGACGCCTGACTCCACTCTGATTCCACTCAAAGAGTGGAGGCACTGGTCGAAACGGACTTCCCGCCACTTTTCCGGGTGGCCGACGCGAGCGCGGCCGACGGGCAGCACCGGCTGCTCGCCGCGACCGCGCTCCGGCTGTCCGCGCTGCTCGCCGCCGCCGTGCTCGGCGCGTTCAGCGTGCCGGTCGGCCGCCTGGACGCGGCGGCCCTCCTCGCCGCGGCCGGGCTCGGCACGGCCCTGGTCATCGAGGTCTACCTGCTCACCGAACGGCCGGACCGCCAGTGGTACGAGTCCCGCGCCGCGGCGGAGTCCGCCAAGACCCTCATCTGGCGGTTCGCCGTCGCCGGGCAGCCCTTCGGCGCTGACGCGGGCGACCGCGCCGCCGAGTCGCTGCTGCTGCACCGCTTCTCGGTGATCCTGGGCAACATGCACGCGGTCAGCGCCGACGGCGACGACGGCAGCCGACCCCAGGTGACCGACGAGATGCGGGCGATGCGCGCGCGGCCCCTGGAGGAACGCCGGCGCGCGTACCGGACGGGCCGGATCCTCGACCAGCGCCGCTGGTACAGCCGGCGTGCGAAGGAGCACGGCCGCAGCGTCGCGCGTTGGTCGCTGTTCCTCGCGTCCATGGAGGCGCTGGGCCTCGTCGCGGCGGTGCTGAACGCGGTCGGGCTGTTCGGCCTCGACCTGCCGGGCATCGCGGGCGCGGTCGCCGCGGGCGGTCTCGCGTGGGTGCAGACCCGGCAGCACCAGCAGCTCGCGACCGCCTACGGGATCGCCGCGCAGGAGCTCGCCGACATCTCCACCCGCCTGCGATGGCCGGAGACCGAGGCGGAATGGGCGCACTTCGTGGACGAGGTCGAAGAGGCCATCTCCCGGGAACACACGCTCTGGTGGGCGTCCCATGTCTGAACCGCCCACTGCTCGCCCGCGAACGGCACACCGGAGGAAGCCCATGCGGATCGCCATCACCGGACACCGGGACCTCAACGGTCCGACGGCCGCGCTGGTGCGCCGCGAGATCCGCGCGCTGCTCGCGCCGTTCGCCGATGACCTCTGCGGTGTCTCCTGCCTGGCCGCCGGGGCCGACCAGATCTTCGCGCGGGCCGTCCTGGAGCTGGGCGGGCGGCTGGAGGTCATCGTCCCCGCGAGAGGGTACGCCGCCGTGCTCGGTGGCCGCGCCCTGCGCGGGTTCGAGGACCTGACGGCCCGCGCGTCCGGCATCCGGTGGCTCGACCACTTCGCCCCCGGTCCCGGCCCCTATCTCGAGGCCGGCCTGGCGATGCTCGACCGCGCGGACCGGCTGGTCGCCGTGTGGGACGGGGCGCCGGCGCGCGGGGGCGGCGGCACCGCCGAGATCGTGGAGCACGCGCGCCGCCGGGGCATCGCCGTCGACGTCGTCTGGCCGGGCGGGGCCGTCCGCGCCCGCGTGACCGGGCCGGACGCGATGGCGGACCGCGCGTGACACGAGGAGACCCGTCTTAGACCGCGCCACCGGGGCCGGTGGCGGTCCTCGGGGTGATGACGGCGAGGCGGGCGCCCGTGGGGTCGGTCATCGCCGCGTAGCGGCCCGGCTGGACGTCGGAGGGCGGCACGCGGATCGTCGCGCCGAGCTCGACGGCGCGGGCGGCGGCCGCGTCGCAGTCGTCCACCCAGAAGTACGGGATCCAGTGCGCCGGGTAGCGGGGCGGCCACCCGTGGTCCATGGCGACCATGCCGGCGACGGACCGGCCGTCCAGCTTCCAGTTCGTGTAAACGGAGCCGTGGTACTCGCGGTCCACCGCCTCCCAGCCGAACACCGCGCCGTAGAAGCGCCGCGCTCTGCCGGTGTCGCGGGACGCGAGCTCCGCCCAGCACATGGTGAGCGGCCGGTCGACGACGCCGAACTCGATGAGGTTGCCGGGCGTCGCGACGCCGAAGTCCGCCCCCTCCGGGTCCATGCACAGCGCCATCGAGCCGATCCCGGCGTAGTCCGTCGGCGGGGTCAGCTCCCGCCCGCCCGCGGCCTTCACCGCGTCGACGGCCGTCTGGAGGTCCGCCACCTTGAAGTAGCAGGTCCACGACGGCGGCTGCGTGTCGTCGGCGAGCGGCTGTATCCCCGCGACCTCCGGCCCTTGGACGCCCCCGAGCGTGAAGACGGTGTAGTCGCCGTAGCCGGGGACGCTCAACGTGTAGGAGTACCAGCCGAACAGCTCGGAATAGAAGGCCCTGGCGGTCTCCGGGTGCGGGCTCGCCAGGTCGATCCAGCCCGGCCGGCCGGGAGCGGGTCTCGCCGACGCGTGCGTCATCGGGCCTCCGCCACGCCGCCGGCGCCCGGCGCGATCACGGCCAGGCGCGCGCCGGCGGGATCGGCGAGGACCGAGTAGCGGCCCGGCGCGATGTCGGTGGGCGGCAGCAGGACGCGGCCGCCGAGCTCCCCGGCCCTGGCGGCCGTGGCGTCGCAGTCCTCGACCCAGATGTACGGGATCCAGTGCGGCTCGGCCTCGTACCCGTTCCTGCGCAGGTCGTCGACGCCGACGATGCCGCCGAACGACCAGCCGTCCAGCTTCAGGTTCGTGTACCGCGTGTAGTACCGGCGCTCGACCGCCTCCCAGCCGAAGACGTCGCCGTAGAAGCGGCGGGCCTCGTCGATGTCGTGGCAGGCCAGCTCCACCCAGCACATCGCGCCGGGCTCGTCGACGACGCCGGCGCCCTTGAGGTTGCCCGCCGCCCAGAGCGCGAAGTCGGCGCCCTCCGGGTCCGCGCACAGCGCCATCTCGCCGAGGTCGGAGACGCGCATGGGCGGCACCAGCTCCTGCCCGCCCGCCGCCTTGACCGCGGCGACCGTGGCGAGGATGTCGTCGGTGCGGAAGTACACCGACCAGGACGGCGGCTGCGCGTCGTCGGCGAGCCGCTGCATCCCGGCGACCTCGGGGCCCTGGACGCCGCCCAGGGTGAAGATGTCGTAGTCGTCGTACTCCGGGATGGTCAGCGTGTACACGTACCACCCGAACAGGCTGCAGTAGAACTCCCGGGACGCCTTCGCGTCGGGGCTCGCGAGTTCCGCCCAGGACGGTCGTCCGGGGGCGTGTCCGTTCACTTCGGGCATAGTCCAGCCTTCAGAGCGCACATGCCCCCACGTTATGGGCGGATGTGCCATCGTCACGGACGCGGCGATTCCGGAATATCCCAAAGACCGCCCAAAATTGCCCCAATCGGGAGCGTCTAGACGCTCACGACGTCCTGCAGCAGGCCCCACACGAAGTGCGCCACGTACGACGACCCGTCCGGCGCGGCGAAGCCGACGTGCCAGCGGCTCGGCGCGTCGCCGTCCTGGTGCGCCAGCCCGTCCCACCGGGCGGCCAGATCGCCGACCACGCACGTCCACGGGGCGAGGTCGTCGACGGTCCGCAGCTCCGGCACCGGCGACCCCGGCTCCCGGACGAGCCACTCCCGCGCCACCGAACCGTCCGGCGCCATCGTGATCTCGAACCGCAGGCCGGGCCACAGCGGGAACGGCGGCCACGACGCCACCTCGCACACGACGTCGCCGACGCGCCGCTCGCCGGCGTCCGCGGGCGGGCCGAGGACCGCCTCGTAGCGGCGGCGCCCGCGCGGGAACGTCCGGGACCGCAGGATCCGCTGCCAGCGCGCGTTGACCTCGCGCATCTCGGTGCGCGAGGAGTCCAGCACGCGCACCGCGTCCTCGACGAGGCCGGGCTGGTAGTCCGCCATCCGGCGCAGCAGCACGAGCTGGAACTCGCGCCGCGCCAACCCCTTCACGCGGCCACGCTACCGCTCGGCCAGGGACGTCCCGACGGGGCGCCGGCGGCCGGCTCCGCGGGGATCAGACCTTCTTCGCGCCGATCGCGGCCATCATGGCCGGCCAGCTGAGGTTGACCTCGCGGCGCCAGTACTTCCAGTTGTGCATGCCCGGGCCGTACAGGTGGGAGGTGATGGGGACGCCGGCGCGCTTGGCGGCGTTCACGAAGTTGACGGTCATCTGCCCGGCGAGGTCCTCGCCGACGCGTCCCGCGGCGCCGGGCGGGGTGCTCGGGTCGTCGTAGGGGCCCGGCTTGCCGTTGCCGGACGAGATGTAGACGCCGATGCCCTTGAGGTTGCGCACGTTGACGGCCGCGTCGTGCGACTCCCAGTTCGACCGGTTGAAGATGGGGTCGCCCCAGATCGAGGTGCCCGCCTCCTTGTTCATCACGGTCAGCACCGCGGGCATGCCCGGCGCGGTGATGTTGAGGGGGCCGCTGTAGGCGGCGGCGTACTTGAAGTACCCCCGGTGGCGCTCGGCGTAGGTGATGGAGCCCTGCCCGCCGGACGACAGGCCCATCGCGGCGCGCGACGGCCCGGCGTGGAAGTTGCTCTCCATCAGCGGGATGACCTCGGAGATGTGGAAGCTCTCCCACTCGGGGATGCCGCCCTTGCCGCCGTTCCACCAGTTGGTGTACGAGCCGTTCGAGCCGCCCTCGGGCATGACGACCATCGCGTTCCATGCCTTCGCGACGTTCTCGATGTGGCCGTCGTGGCTCCAGGACGTGTACTTGTTGTTGCCGCCGTGGTAGGCGTACACGACCGGGTAGGTCTTGGTGTCGCTCGCCTTCCAGCCCTTGGGGACGAACACCCGCGTCTGCACGACCGCGCCGAGCGCCGGGGAGGCGATGCTGACGTCGAACTCCTGCGCGTTCACCTTCTTGATCGCGGTGATGGTCGCGCCGTCGGGGGCCTTGCGGTACTTGCCGTCGCTGACGCCCGGGGGCAGGTGCGGCTTCTTGCCGTGCGAGCCCTTGTTCTTGTCGGGGTCGTTCGAGGCGGGCGAGCCGCCGGTGCCGAACGGGTTGCCGCCGTGCGTCAGCGGCACGTTCGGGACCTTGATCGGCTTGCTCGCGGAGGGGGAGCCGCTCGGTGAGGGCGAGCCGGTGACCTGCGTCGGCTGGGTGGGCGGCCCGAACGAGGGGATCGGCTGCGCGTTGCCGGCGGCCTCCGGCTTGCCCTTCGGCACCCCGACCCCGGCCTGGGCCAGCCCGACCATGACGGCCGGGAGGATCACGGCCGCCGCCGCCGTCCCGGCGATGGCGATCTTCCTGTCGGTACGCTTCTTCATGGACTCCCCAGCCGATCAGACCGATCCGGACCGCGCGCCAGTCCCGGCCTTGTGCTCACTCGCCCGAAGAAACTACTGTCCCGGCAGTCACATCCGCAAGTATTGACAAAAATTACAATAATTCTTCCGGATTCCGGCTCGTCCGAATGTCGGAGTCCGAGCCGTCCGTTGTTTCCGGCCGCTTGCCCCTCCCCCAGCCGTCCTCCGCTCCCGCAGTACCGGAACGGCCGAGGACCCGGGCGGCACGGGGCCGCCCGGGTCTCACGCACTGTCAGGCGCCGGCTCTCAGCCGGTCACTGGGAGAAGACGTACTTAGCGGTGAGGGTCGCGGACGACGGGCACAGGAGGCCGCTCGTCTTCTGGACGGTCTGGTTGGTGAAGCTCACGGTGACCGGGAACGTGCTGCCGCTGTAGGTGCCGTGGATGGTGCCGCCGTAGGTGCAGCCGACGGCGCTCACCGAGAAGCCGCTGAGGGTGGCGGTGCCGCCGCTCAGGCTGCCGCTCCACGGGAGGTTCTGCGGCGTCACGGTGACGCCGCAGCCCGTGATGGTCGCGGAGGTGACGGAGAGCGCGCCCGCCGTGGTGATGGTGCCGCCGAGGGTGGAACCGGTGCAGGACGCGGGGACGCCCGCGTTGATCGTCATGGTTCCGGAGAGGTTCGCGGTGAAGGGGCCGGCCGTCCACGCCAGGGCGGGGGCGGCGGTCGCGGCGACGGCGATCGCGGTGGCGGCGGCGGAGGTCGAGGCGATGGCGGCGATCTTCTTGATGCGGGACAAGGCGGTCCTCGTTTCGGGACGGCGGGCGTCGCGCCTGCACCCGGGAATGGGGTGGGAGATCCGCGATCCGGACGTCCGTTCCGCCCATGTCGGGTGGGCGATAGGAGCGTCCCGGCGTCGGGACCCGGTGCCCGGAAACCGTCGCGCCACTCGACATCAGCGACCGGACACCTTGGTAGAACGCGTTCTAGTGAGAACGTAGACAGCGACCGGGAATCCGTCAATACCCCGATTCGGATTCTCAGGCCACAGCCCCTGTCATCGCAGGATCCGGCCGAGTCAGAAAGGCAGTGGAACCGAATCCCGCTGCAATTCGGACGGCAGCGAGATGGTCTTCGGGCAGCCAAATCGCATTCCGCGCCGCGAGGCCCGGCCGCGTCAGCGGACGCGCACCGATCGGGAGATCTCCTGATGGACGGGGCTCTGCAGCACCATCCGGTAGGTGTGCGCACCCGCCGTGTCCCCGCTCTGCGTAGCACCCGCTCGCCCGGCCGACCTCGAAGTCGCCGCTCACCCTGACGAGCGGCATCATCGGCACCCCCGCCTACATGGCGCCCGAGCAGTTCGCGGGGGAGGCGGCCGGTCCGGCGGTGGACGTCTTCGCCTGGGGCTCGGTGATCGCGTTCGCGACTCGGTGTCGCGGGCGATGCCGAAGTCGATGACCCGCGGCCCGTCCGGGCCGAGCAGGACGTTGGACGGCTTGAAGTCGCGGTGCACGACGCCGGCCTCGTGGATCGCCGCGAGGGCGGTCGCGGTCGCGACGGCGAGCCGCTGCAGCGCCGCGCCGCCCCCGCCCCCGGGGCGCGGGAGGGTCAGCCGAAGCGTTCCCGCAGCGCCGGGAGGAGGTCGCCCTCCGCCCAGGTGCGGAAGTCCTTCTGGTGGTCGGGCCCGCTCTGGCAGAACGAGATGTGCGTGAACCCCGCGTCCTTCCACTGCTGGACGGCCTGGAGGTAGTCCTCCACGTTGTCGCCGCACGGCACGGACTCGGCGACGTCGTCCGGCCGGACGGTCTTCGCGGCGGCCTCGAAGTTGACCGTGCCCGGAAGCTCCGCCATCACCTTCCAGGCCGGGGCCGAGAACTTCCAGTAGCGGTGCGCCCGCTGCTTGCACTCCTCATAGTCCTGCCCGTAGGCGACGGGGATCTGCCCGTAGACGGGCTTGCCCTCGCCGCCCTCGCGGTGGAAGAGGCTCACCACGTCGCCGACGGGCTGGTCGGAGATGAGCAGGTCGGCATGCTGCGCGGCCAGCCGACCGGCACGCGGGCCGAACGCGGCCATGCCGATCCGGACGGGCTGGTCCGGCATGTCCCACAGCTTCGCGGAGTCGACCCGGAAGTGCTTCCCCTCGTAGTTGACGTAGTCCCCGGAGAACAGCGCCCGGATGATCTCGACGGCCTCGGCGAACATTTCGTGCCGCACGTCCACCGACGGCCAGCCGCGCCCGACGACGTGCTCGTTCAGGTTCTCGCCCGCGCCCAGGCCGAGGGTGAACCGCCCGTCCGACAGCACCCCCACCGTGGCGGCCTTCTGCGCCACCACCGCCGGGTGGTACCGCATGATCGGGCAGGTCACGAACGTCATCAGCGGGATGCGGTGGGTCGCCTGGGCGAGGGCGCCGAGGACCGACCACGCGTAGGCCGAGTGCCCCTGGTCCTCCAGCCACGGGAAGTAGTGGTCGGAGATGACGGAGTAGTCGAAGCCGGCGTCCTCTGCCTCGACGAGGTCGGTGACGAGCTGTTTGGGCGGTGTCTGCTCGCAGAGCAGCGTGTATCCGAATTCCATGACGGCTCGGTACCCGAGGGAACGCGCCCAATCGCCGGAACGCGCCGGATTCAGTGGCCGAGGAGGTCCATGATGTCGTCGGCGTGCTCCTCCTCCTCGGCGAGGATGTCCTCCATGAGGCGGCGGGTGGTGACGTCCCCGTCGCCGAGCCACCGGATGATCTCCTGGTACGACTCGATGACGATCCGCTCGGCGACCAGGTTCTCTTCGAGCATGCCCTTGAGGTCGCCGTCATCGAAGGTCTCGTACGTGGTGTGCGACCGCTTCGCCAGCGTCTCGGGATTGAAGTCGGGGTCGCCGCCGAGCTGGCTGATCCGCTCCGCGGCGCGCATCGCGTGGTCGCGCTCCTCGTCGGCGTGCTCGGTGAACTCGGCGGCGACCTGCGCGCGGTCGATTCCGGTGGCGCTGATCGCGTGCCGCGAGTAGCGCATCCAGCAGACGATCTCGGTGGCGAGCACGTCGTTGAGGACGCCGATGACCTCGTCGGGACTGCGCTTGTAGCCGGTCGTCACCGGCCCGTCGGCCATCTTCTGCCGGGCGCGTTCCCGGATCCTCGCCACGTCGATGCTGAAGCTGCTCTCGGCCATGCCTCTCCTCCTGGTCAGCGCGGGTGCCCCTTCCCCCTACCCAGCCCCAGATCTCCATGCCTGCAAGGGGAGACGGCCATACGGCGAGGCGATGGAAGGGGCGCGGAACGGCGCGACACTCACAGTGACGACACCCCTACTTGGACACGTTCTGTCACGCGTGCTATACGTAGAGCTATCTCGCCACGACCTGTGGCGGGAAAGGGACATCCGGGCTCCACCTTGAGATCCGGGCGTGACAAGGAAGAAAAGGAACCACATGAAGTCCTTCAGCTACACCGAGCTGGACAAGCTGGCCGGCGAGGTTCTGCCGGAGCGCGCGGTGCTGTCCACCCTTCTCGTCGGTGGCGGCAGCGACAACGACAACGAGAACCTCAACTTCAACCACGGCGGCGGCCACGACGGCGGCACGACCGCGGTCGTCCCGAACTGCCAGAGCAACATCACGCACTCGCAGGGCGGGCTCATCGGCGCGCTGGGTCTCAGCTCCGAGAACCCCAACTCGTCGTTCACCTGCGCCAGCAGCACGGTGGTCTCGGGTCACTGATCCGAAACGACGCACTAGCGGGCTCCGGCCCGCAGGGGAAGGGCTGGCGTTCTCCCGCCGGCCCTTCCCCCCTTTTCCGGAAAATCTGTGACGAGCTGTAAGGCGACCGATGAGCCAGACCAACCCTCAGACGTTCAGCTACGCGGAACTCGACCGGCTGTCGGGCGAGGTACTGCCGGAGCGGGCCGTGCTGTCGACCCTGCTCGCGGGCGGCGGCGACAACGGCAACAAGAACCTCAACCTCAACGACGGCGGGTCCGGCGCGGCCGACTCCGAGGTCACCTACGCCTGCCAGTACACGCACTCGACCGGCACGCCCGGCCTCCTCGGCACCGGCCTGCTCGCCGAGTCCGGCTACACGACGACGACCTGCGTCCCGGTCGCGGTCGGCCACCAGAACGCATGAGCGGAGCGCACCGGAAGGCCGCCTCCCCGCCACGAGCGGCCGCGAGCGCCCCCGCGCGCCCGGCGGGCACGGAACGCCCGCCGGGCACGGAGCCCCCGGCGGACGCGGAACCGCCGGGCACCGCTCGTCCCGCCGACGCGGGGCCGGCCGCGGCGGGAGGCGCGGCGTCCGTCGCGACGGCGCGGCCCGCCGCGCTCCTCACCCTGCCGGTCCTGGCCGAGGGCGTGGAGCTGGTCGGCGAGTTCAAGAACTCCGGCTACCGCGAACCGCCGCAGCTCGTCTGCCTGCCGAACCGGCAGCTCGTCCGGCTGCCGCCGCTGCTGTTCCTGGTCGCGAAGGCGCTGCACGAGCACCGCGACCTCGCCCGCACCGCCGACATCGAGACGGCGCTGGACCGGGTGGCCGAGGCCGTCTCGCGCGAGGCGGGCGCCCGGCTCACCGGCGAACAGGTCATCTACCTCGCCGACCGCAAGCTCGCGCCGCTCGGCGTCACCACCTACAGCGACGGCACCGCGCCGCCCGTGGTGAAGGCCGACCCGTTCCTCGGGCTCCGGTTCCGGATCGCGGTGTTCCCCGAGTCGGTCACCTGGTTCGTCGCGGGCCTGTTCGCCTGGCTGTTCCGGCCGGTCGTGCTCGTGCTCACGCTGATCGCCGTCGTCTCCGCCGAGACCTGGGTGCTGGCCACCCGGTCGATGAGCACGGCGCTGCAGCACGCCATCCTCGCCCCGGTGAGCATCCTGCTGATCATGGCGCTCGGGGTGGCGTCGTGCGCGTTCCACGAGATCGGGCACGCCGCCGCCTGCCGGTACGGGGGCGTCCGCCCCGGCGTGATGGGCTGCGGCATCTACCTGGTCTGGCCGGCGTTCTACACCGACATCACCGAGTCGTACCGGCTCGGCCGCCTCGGGCGGCTGCGCGCCGACCTCGCCGGCGTCTACTTCAACGGCATCTTCGTCGTCGCGCTGACGCTGCTGTACGTGGAGACGGGCTTCGAGCCGCTGCTCGTCGCCGTGCTGTACGTCAACCTCGAGATCCTGCAGCAGCTGCTGCCGACGCTGCGGTTCGACGGCTACTACATCATGTCGGACCTCGTCGGGGTCCCCGACCTGTTCAAGTACATCGGGCCCATCCTGCGGCGGGCGCTGCTGCTGCGCCGCGCCGACACCCGGCTGAACGACCTGAAGCGCTGGCCGCAGATCTTCGTCACGATGTGGGTGCTGGTCATCGTCCCGGTGATGCTGTTCCAGCTCGGCCTGATCTCCACGCAGGTCCCCGGGCTGATCCGGATGGACTGGCGGAAGATCCAGGGCCTGGCCGCCGAGGCCGCGCACGGCGCCGGCGCGCTGCAGCTGATCGCCTCCGGGCTGCAGATCGTGCTGCTGGTGCTGCCGCTGCTGGGACTCGCGCTCATCGCGTTCCGGTTGCTGCGCGGCGCGGTGCGGATGGCCGTCAAGTACGTGAACGGGCCGACCGCCGAGCCGGTGCCCGGAGCCTGACGCCCGCCCCTGACCCTGACCGCGCGGAGCGGGCCGCCGATGTGGCGGCCCGTTCCGCCTTTCTCTGTTGACTGCGCCTGCGCCCGCGCCGCTGTATCCGGCCTGTATCGGCTTTGTCGGTCCCGCTCGTAGCGTCGCCTCCGTCCCTCGAAACGGAAGGAGCCGACCATGCTCGGAAAGATCGAGGCGCTGGGCGAGCGGATGCTCACCCGGCTGGTCCCGCGGACGCGCGCCGCGGCCAGCACCGGCTACTGGTGCTGGAACGAAGGGCCCTGCGGCATCGAGTGCCTGGTGAAGAGGTGCTGCTACCTGTCCGGCAGCGGCACCTCCTGCAGCTGCGTCTACGTCTGCTGACCCGCACGGCCAGGCACGTCATCGGTTGAGCGGCGGCCGGGAGGCGCTCCCGCAGCGGTCCCGGCCGCCGCCTCGCGAAAGGTGGTCCCCATGCCCTTCCTCACCGCGCTCGTCGCCCTGGTCGGAGCCGTCTGCCTGCTCGACCTGGCGCTCACCCTCGGCGTGATCCGCAAGCTCCGCGAGCACGCCGACCTCATCTCCCGTTCGTCCGCCGGCGGCGGAGCCGAACGCCCGCCGATGCTCCCCGCCGGGGAGGTCGCCGCGCCGTTCGACGCGGTCGACACCGCCGGCCAGCCCGTCAGCCGGGACGCGCTGACCGGCCGCACCCTCGTCGGGTTCTTCACCCCGAGCTGCGACGCCTGCACCGAGCGGATGCCCGGTTTCCTGGCGGACGCCGCCGCCTTCCCCGGCGGACGGGACCGGGTCCTCGCCGTCATCGCCGCCGGGGAGGGGGAGGACCCGTCCGCCTACCGCGACCGGCTCGGCGGCGTCGCGCGCGTGGTCGTCGAACCGCACCGCACCGGGATCGCGAAGGCGCTGGCCGTCCGCGGGCTCCCCACGTTCTGCGTCCTGGACGAGACCGGCCGGGTGGTCGAGACCGGCCTGCCGTCCGACCGCTCCCCCGTCCCGGCATGACGCCTCGCCGCGGCACGGCCTCCCGCACCGGCCGGGTGCGGGAGCTGGTCGGCGGCCTCGCGGGCTCCACCGCGCTGGCCTGGTCGGCGGGCCGGACACTGACGCTCCTGCTCACCGCTCTGACGCTGGCTCAGGCCGCCGCGCCGGTGTGCGTCGCGTGGTTCACCAAGCTGGCCGTCGACGTCCTGACGGAGCGGCCGGGCGGCGGGGCGGGCAGCGGGGGCCGGCTCGCCGCCGCCGGCGCCGGCCTGGTGCTCGCCGGGGCCGCCGCCGGCCTCACCCAGCACGTCACCCGCTACCTGCGGCAGGAGCTCGAACGGCGGGTCGGGTTCCTCGCCCAGGACCGGGTCTTCCGGGCGACCGAGCGGTTCGTCGGTCTCGGCCCGTTCGAGGACCCCGCCTTCCTCGACCGGCTGCGGCTCGCTCAGCAGGCGGGCGGCGGCGCGCCGGGCAAGGTCGTCGGCAGCGCGCTCACCGCCGTCAGCGGGACGATCACGCTCGCGGGCTTCCTCGGCTCGCTGCTGTCCGTCGGCCCGTGGCTCGCCCTGGCCGTCGTGCTGGCGACCGTCCCCGCCCTGGCCGCCGAGTTCCGGCTGTCGCGCCGCTGGGCGGCGATGATGCTGGCGATCGGCCCCGCCGAACGGCGCGAGTTCTTCTACCGGGAACTGCTCACCACCGTCAAGGCGGCCAAGGAGCTGCGGCTGTTCGGTGTGGGCGGGCACTTCAGGACGCTGATGAACACCGAACGGCGCGCCGCCGACGCCGAGCGCCGCCGCGTCGACCGCCGCGAGTTGGCCACGCAGGCGGGGCTCGCGGTGCTGTCCACCGGCGTCGCCGGGGCCGGGCTCGCCTGGGCGCTCGCCGAGGCGTGGCGCGGCCGTATCACGGTCGGCGACGTCAGCCTGCTGGTCGCCGCCCTCGCGGGGGCGCAGGCGGCCGGGGCGCAGCTCGTCACCCAGCTCACCGTCGCCCACCAGCAGCTGCTGCTGTTCGGCCACTTCCGCGCGGTGACCGCCGCCGGCCCGGACCTGGCGGTCGCGGAACGGCCCGCCGTCCCGGGGCCGCTGACCGGCCGCATCGAGTTCGACGGGGTCTGGTTCCGGTACTCCCCCGAGCATCCGTGGGCGCTGCGCGGTGTGAGCTTCACCATCGAGTGCGGGCGCGCGACGGCCCTCGTCGGCCTGAACGGCGCGGGCAAGAGCACCCTGGTGAAGCTGCTGTGCCGGTTCTACGACCCGGAACGGGGCGCGATCCGGTGGGACGGCGTGGACCTGCGCGATCTGGACCCTCCCGAGCTGCGCCGCCGCATCGGCGTGGTGTTCCAGGACTACATGGAGTACGAGCTCACCGCCGCCGACAACATCGGGCTCGGCGACCTGGAGCGGCGCGGCGACCGGACGCTCGTCCGGGCGGCGGCCGAGCGGGCCGGGGCCGACGCCTTCGTCGAGGCACTGCCGGGCGGCTACGACACGCTGCTGACGCGGGCCTTCACCGGCGGCGCGGACGGCGACGCCGAACCCGGGGTGCCGCTGTCCGGCGGGCAGTGGCAGCGGCTCGCCCTGGCCCGCGCGTTCCTGCGGGACGGCCGCGACCTGCTGATCCTGGACGAGCCCAGCTCCGGCCTGGACGCCGAGGCCGAGCACCACGTCCACGTCCGGCTGCGCGAGCACCGCGCGGGCCTGACGAGCCTGCTCATCTCGCACCGGCTGAGCGCGGTGCGCGACGCCGACACCCTGGTCGTCCTGCGCGACGGGCGGATCGTCGAGCGGGGAACGCACGCCGAGCTGATGGCCGAGGGCGGCGAGTACGCGCGGCTGTTCGAGCTGCAGGCCGGCGGATACCGGCAGGAGGAGGAGATGTCATGGACGAGGTCGTGACCGCCGTGCGGGTGCTGCTCGCGCTCGTCTTCGTGGCGTCGGCGGCAGGCAAGCTGCGCGGGAGGGGCGCCTACGCACGGTTCACGGCGGCGACGGCACGGCTCGTACCGCGCCCGGTGGCCGCCACCGGGACGCGGTGGATCGCCGCCGCGGTGGTCGGTGCCGAGGCCGCCGTGGTGGTGCTGCTCGTGCTCCCGGCGACCGCCGCGGCCGGTTTCGCGCTGGCGGCGGTGCTCCTGGCGGCGTTCACGGCGGCCATCGTCCGCGCGCTCGCGCGCGGGGACCGGGCGCCTTGCGCCTGCTTCGGCGACGCCGACACTCCGCTGGGCCCGCGCCAGGTCGTGCGCAACGTGTCACTGGCCACCGCCGCGCTGGCGGGGCTCGGCGCCACGCTGTCCGGAGGATCCCACCTTCCCGGTGCGACGGGCGCGCTGTTCGCGGTCGCGGCGGGCTGCCTCGCCGCGCTGCTGGTCCTGGCGGCCGACGACATCATCGAGCTGTTCCGGCCATGAGCGCCCTCGGCTGGTCCACCGCCGCCGTGCTCGCCGTGCTCGGCGTGGTCACCGCCGCCGGAGCGCTCGCGCTGCTCCTGCGGCGGCGTTTCACGGTCGTCGAGGTGTACGGAACGAGCATGGTGCCCACCCTGGCGCCCGGCGACCGCCTCCTGGTGCGCCGGACCCGGCTCGCCCGCGTCGCCACGGACCGGCTCGTGGTGGTGGAGGGCCCCTACTGGCAGGAGTTCGGCCCGAGGGCTCCCGCCGACCTGCGCTGGATCGTCAAGCGCGCCGCCGCCGTGCCGGGCGAGCCGGTCCCCGGGCCGGTGCGCCCGGCGCTCCCGGCGGGCGCGGGCGCGGCCGTCCCGGACGGGTGGCTCGCCGTCCTGGGCGACAACCCCGCGCAGAGCATCGACTCGCGGCACTTCGGTCTGCTGCCCGCCGACGCCCTGCTCGGCGTGGTCGTCCGCCGCCTCCGGTGACGCGCGGTCCTGAGCGGTCCTGGGGCCACGCATGGTCGGATCGGGCGTCGGCCGGGCCGCGCGGGCGCGCCGTGCTCCGGCCAGGTCAGGGCCGTGTCTCACGCCTGGCGGGTCTGCCAGTACAGCGGGCGAAGGCCGCGGTGGACGCCCCGCGTCCGCCATCGGGAGGGCACCTTGAGCCGGGGCTCCGGAACCCGGTCCAGCTTCGGATCGCGCTTGAGCACGGCCTGCTGGAGGGCGACGAGTTGGGGGCCGGGATCGACGCCGAGCTGGTTCACCAGGACGTCCCGCGCCCGGGCGTAGGCGGCCAGCGCACCGGCCGCGTCACCGCAGCGGTAGAGCGCGAGCATCAGATGCGCCCACAGCCGTTCGCGGGTGGGGTTGGCGGCGAGGTGCTCGTGCAGTTCGGCGGCCACCGCGTCGTTCTCGCCGAGCGCGAGCCGGGCCGCGGCGTAGGCGTCGACGGCCGACCCGCGCAGGTCCTCCAGCGCCTGCAGCCGGGGCGCGAGGGCGAGCGTGCGGGGCAGGTCCTCGGCCGCGTTGCCCCGCCAGAGCGCGAGCGCCGCTTCCAGCCCGAGGGCGGCGCGGCGGGGCGCACCGGCCGCCAGGTCCGCGCGGCCGAGCCGCAGCAGGTGGAGGAACCGGGCGCTGTCGAGCTCGCCCGGCTCGACGGCCAGCGCGTAGCCGGGGCGCCGGGCGATCAGCCGCGGCGCGGAGTCGGCGAGCGCGCGGCGCAGCTGGTTGGCGTAGGTGCGCAGGTTGGAAACCGCGCTCTTGGGCGGCGCCTCGTCCCATAACGCGCTGGTCAGGAAGTCGAGCGAGACGGTCCGGTTGGGCTCGAGCAACAACGCGGTCAGCAGCGTGCGCTGCTTGGCGGAGCCGAGCGCGAGCAGCCGGTCGCCCTGGCGTACCCGCACGGGTCCGAGCAGGTCGAACCGCAGGCCCATCGTGCCCTCCTTGCCTCGCGGCCGCCGCGGGAGCCGGGCGCCACATGTCGACGGAGATCGTGGGAGCGCTCCCATGAGCGTATGTTCATGATCTATCTCACTGTCAATCGACCGCAACACAATCGTTACATCGCGCGCCGGGCGGCTCGTCGTCCTCCGCTCGCCGGCATCGCGCAGGGACTCCGGACACCCCTGGCGGGTCGCCGGACGGCCACCGGACAGGCAGCGGGCTTCCGAAAGGGCGTCCGCCGCGACGCGGGCACGGAAACAATCTTCTCCGCGATTCCCCGGCAACGCGTAGAACGTACCTGAAACGGGAACCTACTCGGAGTAAGTAGCAGAATCCACCAATCTCGGAACGCACATCGGTACCGGGCCGCCTAACGGCCCGAAGGCAGCCGGCGGGAGCGCGACCCGCCCTTCGCCGCGCTGCGCGCATTCGCCGTACAACGGCGCTCCCCTTTTCCGGCCGGCCCACCCTGCCGGCATGCCCGGAAGGCCCGCATTGCTCCGACGCTCCACCCCCGTCGCAGGGCCCGGGTCCCTCGCCCTGCTGCTTCCCCTCGTCCTGGCCGCCGCACTCGCCGCGGCCGTCCCCGCCGCCCGTCCCGCCGCCGCCACCACCGACGCTGTGACCGGCGCGAAGGTGATCGCGGAGACGACCGTCGCGCCGCGGACCATCGACCTCACCGTCCAGTCCCCGACGATGGGCGCGCAGGAGAAGGTGCGCCTCCTCGTCCCCTCCGGATGGTCGAAGAACGCCGCCCGCACCTGGCCGACCCTCTGGCTGCTGCACGGCGGCGTCGACGACTACACCGCCTGGACGCGCGGTACCGACGTCGCCGCACTCACCGCCGATTCCCCGGTCATCGTCGTCATGCCGGAAGGCGGAAGCTGCGGCAATTACTCCGACTGGTGGAACTACGGAAACGGCGGGCCGCCCGAATGGGAGACCTTCCACATGAAGGAGCTCCGCGCCATCCTGGAGAACGGCTACCGGGCGAACGGGCGCCGCGTCATCGCCGGCAATTCCATGGGCGGTCTCGGCGCGATGCTGTACGCGGCCCGCTTCCCCGGAATGTTCGCGGCGGCCGCCGCCTTCAGCGGCTACGTCGACACCCTCTACGACTACAAGCCGGGCGACGACTCGATCGGCTGGGGCCCGTCCTTCTCCTGCCCCGGCACCGACTGGCGGCGCGTCTGGGGCGCGCCCGACGCGCAGGCCGCCATCTGGCACGCGCACAACCCGACCGACCTCGCCGGCCGGCTCGCGGGCGTGCGCCTCTACGTGGCCAGCGGTAACGGCACGGCCGGATCGCTCGGCGGGCTCCCGTTCACCGACCCCGTCGAGGCCGCGGCGAACGACGTCTCGCACGCGTTCGTCGACCGGCTGGACGCCCTCGGCATCCCCGTCACCACCCGCTTCTTCGACGGCCAGCACTCCTGGCCGTACTGGCAGCGGGACCTCCACGACGCCTACCCGATGCTGATGCGCGCCCTCGGCGTGTCGTGACCGGACGCCCCGTCCCCGGCGCGGGTCAGGCCCCGTCGGGGGCGGGACGGCGCACGCCGCCGGAGCCGTGCCACTCCAGCAGCAGGACGGTGGCGTCGTCGTCGAGCCGGCCCTCATGGTGCACGAGGATGCTGTGGACGAGCCGGCGCAGCGTCTCGGGGACCGGCAGCCCGTCGGCGTTGCGGCGGATGATGAAGTCGACGAACCGGACGAGCCCGAACTCCTCCTTGTCCGGGTCGCGGGCCTCCACGATGCCGTCGGTGTAGAGCAGCAGCCGGTCGCCGGGTTCGAGCTGCTCCCGGCAGACCGCCGGCTCGACGCCGAGGTCGGTGCCCAGCGGGTGGCCGGGCTCGCAGGTCAGCGTCGTCACCCAGCGGCCGCCGCGGATCACGACCGGCGGCGGGTGGCCGTGCGAGATCCACGAGAGCATCCCGGTGCGGGTGTCGAGCTCCGCGAGGACCCCGGTGACGAAGCGGCCCGACGCGTCCTGCTCGATCAGCACCTCCTCGATGGCGCGGCCGCTCTCCACCAGGCTCGCGCCCTGCAGCCGGCTGTTGCGGTGCGCCCCGACCGCGAGGGTCGCGGTGATGCCGGCCGAGGTGTCGTGTCCCATCGCGTCGAAGACGGCGAGGTGGACGGTGTCGCCCGCGATGCCGTAGTCGAAGGTGTCGCCGCCCAGCTTGTAGGCGGGCTCCAGCGCCGCGCCGATCACCATCGCGTCGTTGGCGAACGTCATGGGCGGGAGCAGCCGCCACTGCATCTCCGCGGAGACGGTCATGTCGCGGGTGCGCACCAGCCGGGCGAGCGAGTCGCTGGTCGGTCCCTTGCTGACGATCAGCAGCGCGACCAGGCCGGCGAGGTACTCGGCGTCGGCCTCGGCCTGCTCGTCCCCGGGGTCGACCGTCACCCGCATCACGCCGATCCGTTCCGAGCCGTCCAGGACCGGTACCCAGATGTGGTGGGCGCCGTCGTGCTCGGACTGCCCCGCGACGGTCGCGACGTTCTGGTACGCGCGGCCGGCGAGGGTTCCCTCGACGCGGATCTCCTCCGGTTCGGGACCGGAGTCCCGGCCGGCGTCGGTGCCCCGGCCGGTGAGCAGCCGCAGCACCTGCTGCTGGAGGTCCACCACGTAGATCCGCACGTCGTGGAGGCCGGCGCGCGCGGCGTGCTCGGCGACCACGCCGGGCAACTGCTCCAGCGAGATCACGTGGCTGGCGGCCACCAGGTCGCACAGCAGCCGCTCGCCGCGCGGGCGGCCGTCCGGCCGTCCTTCGGCGTTCATCGCGCACCTCCGGCTGGGGGCCCCGCCCGGGCCCGCCTCCAGCCAGGGCCCTACCCCTCATCAGCGTCGGTATGACCCCCGGGACGCTCCGGACGCGGGCGGTCCGAGCGCGGCCAGAGGTAAGGGAGATCGTCGGGAACGTCCGGGAAAAGCGGGCCGTAGTGGACCGGGTCCTTGCGGACGAGCGCCGAGCGGTGGCTGCGGTGGAACGCGGGCTCGCCGAGCCAGGGCGGCAGCTGGCCGGCGCGGCGCAGTGCCTCCTGGTCGCGCGCCCGAGCGGGGCCTCCTCCGGCGGCGAGTTCGGCGGTCATCGTCGCGGCGCAGGTGTCGGCGCGGCCGAGCGCGCACCATCGCGCGCAGATCTCCAGGCCGTAGCGGACGACGGCCTCCTCGTACCCGATCCACATGAGCACCGCCGGGTGGCGCTGCCAGCCGTATCCGGGGACGGTGAGGGCGCGGAACACCTGGAGCGCCTCGACCCGCTGCTT
Source organism: Spirillospora sp. NPDC046719 (assembly GCF_040645715.1). NCBI lineage: Bacteria > Bacillati > Actinomycetota > Actinomycetes > Streptosporangiales > Thermomonosporaceae > Spirillospora > Spirillospora sp. NPDC046719. The sequence continues at coordinate 31,067 of NZ_JBEYYT010000068.1, forward strand.
GCCGAGCCGCCGCGGATCGAGGACGCGGGCGGTGGCGGTGAAGTCCGGGTACGGCAGGAACGTCTGCACCTCCCTCCCGTACCCGGTGCCCGCCCGGTCACTTCGGCAGGAGCGCGGCGAACTCGGGCTTCAGCAGGTCGCGGACCTTGGCGTAGGGGGCGCCGAAGTCGAGGTTGCCGCAGCCGTCGCTCCCGGAGTTGAACCAGGCCACCTGGAAGTCCGACGGGGTGAGGAAGGCGCTCAGGCGCGGCGGGGTGTGCGGAGCGCCCCGGTACAGGCCCTCGGGCGAGGTGGGCTGGAAGTCGCCGGGCTTCCAGGTCCTGCCCGCGGAGCAGTCGGCCCACGGGCGCCCGTCCCGCTGGACGAGCCGGGAGTAGAGCGTTCCCGTCCCGGCCGCGGTCAGCGTGCCGGGCCGGAAGACGTCGGACGCGGCGAGCCGCCGCCCGGTGCGCAGATCGATGGTGACGACCTCGCCGCCGGGCGCTCCGTCGGCCTTCTGGCACCAGTCGGACATCTGGAAGTACCGGACGGACACCAGGCGCGGCCCGTTGAGCCCCAGGCGCGTCTGGACGGTCACGGTGGTCGGGGTGCTCCCGCACGCGACCTGCTTGCGGCTCTCCTTCGCCAGCGCGATCAGGTCGTCGAGCGGGGCGCGGAGCTCGGCGTTGATGCGGCGCTGGAGGGCCGCGTCGTGCAGTCCGGTGACGGTCGCGTACCGCGCGCCGTCCACCTTGATGGACGCGCCGGGGATCGTCTCGTTCTGGGCGGCGAGGGTCAGGGTGGGATGGTCCTTCGGGGGCTTTTTGGTGGTGTCCTTCGTCGCGTAGACGGCGCCCCCGGCCGCAGCGGCGACGACGGCGGCACCGGCCGCCGCCAGCGCGCCCTTGCCCGC
>NZ_JBEYYT010000069.1:0-31319 GCF_040645715.1 Spirillospora sp. NPDC046719
GGTCGCGGGCGGCGCCGATGGCGTTCAGCGACGCCGCGAGGCCGATCGCGAACGTCGCGGCGGCGGTCCCGAACAGCACGGCCGCGAGCATCGACGCCGACCGGACGGGACGCGCGAACGGGGTCCCCAGCCCGAGCGTCACCGCGCGCGGCAGCGGCAGCCGCCCGGCGATCCGCTGCGCCCGCCGGCCGCGTCCCGTGCCCGGCGCGCGGCCGACCGCGATCGCCTCGACGGTCCGCAGCCGTCCCGCACGCAGCGCCGGGACCACGGCAGCGGCCGCCACGACCAGCAGTGCGCCCGCCGCGACGGCGGCGTCCACCCACCAGGCGACCGCGAGGCCGGTCGTCCCGTACACCTGCTGGACGTCCCCGAGCAGCGGGTACGCGATGAGGTTGCCGAGCACCACGCCCAGCAGGGTGCCGGCGGCGGCCGGGACGAGCGCCTGCGCGACATAGGCGCGGACGACCTCCGCGGGCGTGCAGCCGATGGCCTTCAGGATCCCGATCCGGCGCAGGTTCGCCCCGACCATGCCGCCGACCACGCCGGCGACGACGATGACCGCCATCCCCAGGCCGAGCGCGCCGAACGCCATCAGGAACGGCACGAACGTGGCCGCCTCCCGGTCGGCGACGTACTTGGCGTCCAGGTACGACTGGGCGCCGGCGAGCGCGCCCTTCGGCAGGGCCGCCGCCACCTTCGCGCGGTGGGCGGCCAGCGCCGGCTTCGCGGGCGACCCCGAGAACCGGTACAGCATCTGCGTCGTCGCGGGCGCGTTCGCCGTGCGGAGCGCGGCCGCGCCGGCCGGCGTCGTCCACGCGTCGGCCGAGCCGGTGACCGAGCGGGCCTGCCCGACGACCTTCAGGGTCCGCCCGTCCGGCGCCGTCAGCGTCGACCCGACGCCCGCGTCCGGCGGGACCTGCGGCGGCATCACGATCTCGTCCGGGCCGGACGGCCACCGGCCCGCCGTGATCTCCAGCCGGTCCACGGGGCCGCCGGGGGAGGAGCGCCCGGCCACGGTCAGCTCGGGCAGGTGCCCCCCGCCCCGCGCCGTGAGCGAGACGACCGCGACCGGGAACGGCCCGGCGCTCGCCGTGACGCCCGGCAGCCGCGCGGTCGCCGCCGCCTGCGCCGCCGTGGCCTTCCCGGCGTCGATCTGCGCGGTCAGGTGCGCGCCGCGGTCCCGCGCGAACGCGTGGTCGAACGGCGCCGACGAGGCGACGACCAGCGAGCCGGCGACGACCGCCGACGCCACCGACATCAGCGTGGCGAGCGCGACCACCAGCGTCTGGACGCGCCGCCGCCCGACGCCCGACCGCACCACCCGGCCGAGCGCCGACCCGGCGAGGCGCGCGCTCATCGGGCCGCCCCCGCCCGCTCGTCGGCCGCGATCGCGCCGTCGACCAGCGTGACCGTCCGGCTCGCGAGCGACCGGGCCAGCGCCATGTCATGGGTGACCAGCACGATCGTCTGCCCGCCCCGGTGCACCTCGGCGAGCAGCTCGCGCACGTCGTGGCCGGACGCGGTGTCCAGCGCGCCCGTCGGCTCGTCGGCCAGCAGCAGCGCCGGACGGTTCACCAGCGCGCGCGCCACCGCGACGCGCTGCCGCTCCCCGCCCGACAGCCGTCCCGGGTAGGCGCCCGCGTGCCCGGCCACGCCGAGGATCTCCAGCAGCTCGGCGGCGCGGTCCGCGGCCTTCCGGCGCGGCATCCCCGCCAGCTGCGCGGGCAGCCGGACGTTGTCGGCCACGGTGAGGTCGTCGAGCAGGTTGAAGAACTGGAACACGAACCCGATCCGCTCCCGCCGGAACCGGGCGAGCGCCGCCTCGCCGAGCCGGTCGACGCGCCGCCCGTCCACCGTCACCGCCCCGGCGGTCGGCCGGTCCAGCCCGGCGACCAGGTTCAGCAGCGTGGACTTCCCGCTGCCCGACGGCCCGACGACCGCGAGCGCCTCGCCCTCCGCCACGTCCAGCGACAGCGGCCCGAGCGCCGGCGCGCCCGCGCCGTCGTAGGCCTTCGCCGCGCCGTCCAGCTCGATCACATGTCCCATGAGGCTCCCGCCCTCCGCGTGCGGGCGGCGTGCGGGCCGCCCGGTGTCAGCGGACGTGAAGCTATGCGCGGCGGGGCGTCCGGGACGTCCGCCGCCGCACCGACATTCCGTACTCCGTGCGGCCGATCCCGCCGGGCGTCATCCTCGCGATGTACGCCGCGAGGCCGAGCGTCCCGCCCGCGAAGCCGATACCGGGTTCGCGCGGCGGGGGACACAATGTGGACATGCACGTGGGAACGGCGCGCGAACGGCGCGGGTGGCTGCGCGGCCTGCTCCGGCCCGAGCCGGCGGGAGAGCCCCCGTCGCGCCGCGCCCTCGCCGCGGACGCGCTGCTCGCCCTCGCCGTGACGGCCGTGGCGCTGCTCGTGGCGGCGAACACGGGCGGCGGCGGGGACGAGCCCGAGAGGACGGACTTCGGCGGGCCGATCGCGCCCGTCGCCCCCCTCCCGCCGCCCGGGTTCGGGGAGCACCCGGCGCCCGTCCACCCCTCCTGGACGCTGACCGTCCTCACGACCCTGCCCCTGGCGTTCCGGCGCCGGTACCCGCTCGCCGCGTTCTGGGTGGTGCTGGCGGCGGCGTGGGCGCTGCGCTACGGGATGACCTGGGTGACGGTGCTGGCCTGCGTGGCCGCCGGGTTCGGCGCCATCGCCCACAGCCGCTACCGCGTGCAGGCCGTCGCGAGCCTGGGCGCCGCGGCCGTCCTCGCCGGCTTCGTCTACCGGGGCACCGCCGCCTCCCTGCCGAACTGGTCCGCGCCGTTCTTCGTGCTGCTCGCCGCCGGGGTGCTCGCGATGGCGATGCGGTTCTGGCGCCGCCGGCTGGCCGAGATCGAGCGGGAGCAGCGGGAGGCGACGCGCCGCGCGGTCGAGGTGGAGCGCGCCCGGATCGCGGCGGAACTGCACGACGTGGTGACCCACAATGTGAGCGTCATGGTGATCCAGACGGGCGCCGCCCGCAAGGTCGTCGACGCCGACCCCGAGCTGTCGAAGAAGGCGATGCTGGACGTCGAGGCCAGCGGGCGCGCCGCGATGGCGGAGCTGCGGCACGTCATGGGCCTGCTGGCGCCCTCCGGGGACGGCGACGGGGAGGCGGACGGCGGCGTGCCGGTGCCGCAGCCGGGTCTGGACCGGCTCGCCCCGCTCATCGACCGGGTCCGCGCCACCGGCCTGCGCGTCACGGCCGACCTCGACCCGCCGCCGGGGCCGCTGCCGCCCGGCGTCGACCTCACCGCCTACCGGGTCGTCCAGGAGGCGCTGACCAACACGATGAAGCACGCGCCCGGCGCGTCCGCCGTGGTGTCCGTCCGGTGCGAGGGGGACGACCTGCGGATCGAGGTCACCGACACCGGCGGCGCGCCCGGCGGCGGCACGGGCGTGGGCGCGGGCGGAGGCGCGGGCGGCGCGGCGGGCGGGCGGACCGGCACCGGTCGCGGCCTGATCAACCTCCGCGAGCGGCTCGCGGTCTACGACGGGACGCTGGAGTCCGGCCGCACCCTCGCCGGCGGGTTCCGCGTCACCGCCACGATCCCCTGGAGGACGCCGTGACGGCGGAGGACGGCCCGGCCCTGCGGGTGGTGATCGCCGACGACCAGGCGCTGGTCCGCACCGGCTTCCGGATGATCCTCGCCGCCGACGGCATCGACGTGGTCGCCGAGGCCGCGGACGGCTTCGAGGCGGTCGCCGCCGTCCGCCGCACCCGTCCCGACGTCGTGCTGATGGACGTCCGGATGCCGGAGATGAACGGCATCGAGGCGACCCGGGAGATCACCGCGGCCGGCGGCGGCGCCCGCGTGCTCATCCTCACCACCTACGACCTGGACCACTACGTCTACGCCGCGCTCACCGCGGGCGCCAGCGGGTTCCTGCTCAAGGACGTGACGCCCGAGCGGCTGACCGCGTCGGTCCGGCTCGTCCGGACCGGGGACGCGCTGCTCGCGCCCGCCATCACCCGCAGGCTCATCGAGCGCTTCGCGCCGCGCGACGAGGCCGGCGGCGGGACGCGGCCCGTGCACCGCGACCTGTCCCGGCTGACGCCCCGGGAGCTGGAGGTGCTCGGGCTGCTCGCCACCGGGCTGTCGAACGCCGAGCTCGCCGACCGCCTCACGCTCAGCGCCGCGACGGTCAAGACGCACGTGGCGCGCATCCTGTCGAAGCTGGGGCTGCGCGACCGGGTGCAGGCCGTCGTGCTCGCCTACGAGACGGGGCTGGTGTCCGCGGGGCGCGGGCCGTCGGGAAGCGGCGATTCGGGGCGCTGAACCGCGCGTTCCGAAGATCGCCTTTCCGGCGCGGCGAATTCAGCGGGCGCCGGTGCCGGACGGCGGGATTCGGTGGCCCGCCCGGCGTTCTCGCTCCATTTCCGGAAAACGCCGCCCGGCGCCGATCATCCGCAGGGCCCGAGCGCCAGTTCGCTCGCCATCTGCGCCCACGCGTCGAGCGCGTCGTAGGAGGTGTCGTAGCAGTGCGCGAGATGGAATCCGGAGGCCGACCGGACCGCGAGGTGGGCGCGGCCGTCCGGCGGGCCCTCCAGGACGACGGCGGCCCGGGTGCTGTTGACGCGCATGTCCGCGAGATGGTCGCCGGCGTCCTGGATGGCCAGCGTGACCACGTCCCAGAACACCCGCTCGGCGGCGGTGCAGTCGACGAAGCTGCCGAGCCGCAGGATGCCGTTCGCGCTCACGCACAGCAGTGCCGGCGCGGTGGCGCTGGTGAGCATGTACCGCCAGGCCCGCCATGTGTATTCCAGGTGGACGGCGTGATCGGTGAAGTCGTCCTCGTCAATGTCGGTCATCGCGCGCTCTTCTGGACGATGCTCTCGGCATGGCGGCCTCGCGTGCCGACGGACACGGAGGTGGTGTGGTACGGGACGGTACCACGGCGCGGTACGGCCGCCTACCGTGCCGGAGAAGGGAAATTCGGCGGTGCCGCGACCGGAAGCCGAAAGGTCAGTTCCGGGGATCCGGAAAACCGCCGAGGTAACGCGCGGACGGTGCGCCGCCGCGGTTTTCCGGCACCGGACGGAACAGCGCGATCGTCGCCTCGACGGCGACCTCGGTGATGTCGCGGACGTCCGCGCCGTCCTCCACCAGGGTGGCGGTGAGCTCGCGGAGCCCGCCGATCAGCATCAGCGCGAACGGGCGGGTGATCGGGTGGGTCCCGGCCCGGACCATCTCCGCGTTCCCGGTCACGTCCCGCAGCAGCCGGAACAGCGTGTCGACGGCCTCGCGCTGCATCCGCCGGGCGGTGCCGGCGCCGAGCGCCTGCAGCTCCCGGATCCAGCTCAGCGTGATCTCGGGCTCGGAGGCGACCATGCCGACGTACGCCTCGACGCCCTGGCGGATCTGGGTCTCCCACGGTGCGGCGGGGTCGATCGCCTCGGCGACGCGCCGGCGCAGCATCCGGTTCGTCACCTGGAGCAGCTCGACGAAGCAGGCGTCCTTGGTCGGGAACTCCTCGTAGAAGGTGCGCCGGGACGTGCGGGCGTGCCGGACGATGTCGGAGATCGTGGTCTCGCGGTAGCCGCGCTCGCGGATCGAGTCGGCGAGGCCCGCGAGCAGGCGCCCGCGGAAGGACGCCGCGGCCTCCGTGCCCTCGGCGGGCACGCCGTCGTCCCGGCCGGGCCCCCGTGCCCCGCCGACGGACACTCCAGCGTTTTCCACTGTTGAAAAGCTATCCCATCGGCCCTTCGCGGCGCCGGTGTCCCGTTCATCCGGATCCGGCTGAGGATCTGCCGTTGCCGCCCCATTGACATCGCGGTGGGCGCGTCGCATCGTTTTGAAAGTCAATTCTAGAAATGGCTTCTAGCTCGCGGCGGCGGCCGGGCACCCGGCCCGCCCGGGACGGAGGGAGCGACCATGACCGCGATCGCCGACGGACGGGTGGTCATCGTGACCGGGGCGGCCCGGGGCATCGGCCGCGAGCACGCGCTGGAGTTCGCCCGGCACGGCGCCCGGGTCGTCGTCAACGACCTGGGCGCGCAGGTCGACGGGACCGGCTCGTCCACCGGGCCGGCGGGCGAGGTGGTGGACGAGATCCGCGCGATGGGCGGCGAGGCCGTCGCCGACGGCACCGACGTGTCCGACTTCGAGGGCGCCCGCCGGCTCGTGGCCTCGACGGTCGAGCGGTTCGGGGACCTGCACGTCCTGGTGAACAACGCGGGCATCCTCCGCGACCGGATGCTGGTCAACATGAGCGCGGAGGAGTGGGACGCGGTGATCGCGGTCCACCTGCGCGGGACGTTCGCGCCGCTGCGGCACGCCGCCGCGTACTGGCGGGAGCGGCACAAGGCCGGCCACGAGGTCGACGCGCGCGTCATCAACACCAGCTCGTCGTCGGGCATCTACGGCAACGCCGGGCAGGGCAACTACGGCGCGGCCAAGGCCGGGATCGCCGCGCTGACCGTGATCGCGGCCCGCGAGCTGCGCCGGTACGGCGTGACCGTGAACGCGGTGGCGCCCGCCGCGCTGACCCGGATGACCGAGAACCTGGTGCCGGGCCGCGAGCGCCCGCGCGAGGGCTTCGACCCGGCGGACCCGTCCAACATCGCGCCGCTGGTGGTGTGGCTGGCGAGCCCGGGGGCGCGCGGGATCACCGGCCGCGTGTTCAACGTGCGCGGCGGGCGGATCAGCGTCGCGGAGGGCTGGCGCGCCGGGCCGGTCGTCGACAAGGGCGCCCGCTGGGACCCGCACGAGCTGGACGACGTGATCCCCGCGCTGGTGGAGAAGGCCCGCCCGAACGTCCTGCCCGACGGCGTCACGCCCGACCCCGTGGGATGATCCGGAAGGCCCGCCCGCCCAGGTGACGGCCGGTCCGGGCGGGGAAGGAACACCGGCATCGCCGTCGCGGCAGGGAGGACCCGGATGACACCGCAGGAACGGTACGGACCGCAGTACGGTCCCGACATCACCTTCCTCGGAGTGCCGCGCTGCACCTGGTCGGACCCGGCGACCTACGCCGACGCCGACGTGGTCGTCCTCGGCGCCCCGTTCGACGGCGGGACGTCCCACCGGCCCGGCACCCGGTTCGGCCCGCAGTACATCCGGCAGACCTGCTACCTGCCGCAGAACGGGTCGCGGCCGTCGCTGGCGCTGCGCGTGGACGGGCTCCGGGGCGACCTCACCGTGCGCGACGCCGGGGACGTGGAGATGTACTCCGGCGACGCCGAGCGCTCCGTCCGGGACCTGGAGGAGGCGGTGTACGCCATCGCGAGCAACGGCGCGATCCCGCTGGTCCTCGGCGGCGACCACACCATCGCGTGGCCCGACGCCGCCGGGGTGGCGCGGCACCTCGGGCAGGGCCGCGTCTCGATGATCCACTTCGACGCGCACGCCGACACCGGCGACATCGAGTTCGGCTCGCTGGTCGGGCACGGCACCCCGATGCGCCGGCTGCTGGAGTCCGGGGCCGTCCGCGGCGACCGGTTCCTGCAGCTCGGCCTGCGCGGCTACTGGCCGGGCCCCGAGACCCTCGCGTGGATGGCCGGGCAGGGCATGCGCTCCTACGAGATGACCGAGATCGTCGCGCGCGGGCTGGAGGAGTGCCTGACCGAGGCGTTCGCCATCGCCACCGACGAGTGCGACGGGGTGTTCCTGTCCGTCGACATCGACGTGTGCGACCCCGGCCACGCCCCCGGCACCGGCACCCCCGAGCCCGGCGGCCTCACCGCCCGCCAGCTGCTGGACGCGGTGCGCCGGATCGCCTACGAGCTGCCGGTCGCGGGCGTCGACGTGGTCGAGGTGTCACCGCCCTACGACCACGCCGACATCACCTCGGCGCTGGCGAACCGCGTCGTCCTGGAGGTCCTGTCGGGCATCGCGCGGCGCCGCCGCGACGACCGCGACGGCACGTCCTGGGACCCGCGGCGGCCCCTCCTCGACGGCCGCTAGGGGGTCACGGCTTGCGGGCGACGCCGCAGAGGGTGGACGTCTTCGGCGCGTCGTTGAACGGGTTGGGCTCGGGCCGCCAGTCCTCGCACGGCACCACGCCGGGCTCGACGACCTCCAGGCCCTCGAAGTAGCCGATGATCTGCTCGGGCGGGCGGAGCCGGTACGGGACGGCGCCCGTGTCGTCGTACTGCTGCTGCGCCTCGTTGTGCGCCTCGTCGGTGTCGGTGTCGTCGTACAGGGCGAGGTAGCTGCCGGGGCTGAGGGCGCCCGTCAGCGTGCGGATGATGTTCAGGACGTCGTCGTAGTCCTGGACGTGGCCGAGCACGCCCATGAGCATCACCGCGATCGGCCGGTCGAAGTCGAGCTTGTCGCGCGCCGCGCGCAGCACCTGCTCCGGGTCGAGCATGTCGGCCTGGATGTAGCTGGTCTCGCCCTCGGGGCGGCTGGTGAGCAGGGCGTGGGCGTGCGACAGGACGAGGGGGTCGTTGTCGACGTAGACGATGTGCGACTCGGGCGCGACCCGCTGCGCGACCTCGTGGGTGTTGTCGACGGTCGGCAGCCCCGTGCCGACGTCGAGGAACTGCCGGATGCCCTGCTCGCCCGCCAGGTAGCGGACGGCGCGGGCGAGGAAGTTGCGGCCGGCCCGCGCGATGTCCACGATTCCCGGATACACCTGCAGATACTGGTCGCCGGCCGCGCGGTCGACGGGATAGTTGTCCTTGCCTCCGAGCCAGTAGTTCCAGATACGCGCGGAATGCGGCACGGACGTGTCGATGATGCTGCCCGGCTCCTCGGTCACGGCATACTCCCCAATTCGCGGTTCGCCCTTCGGGGACAAAGTAGCAGCCCGATCTTCGGCCGCAGGGGCGCCCGGTCGCCGGGTGCCGGCGGTCCGCGCCGCCCGCGGGCCCGCCCGTGGACGAGATGCTCCCGGCTCCGCGCGTTCCGGGAATTGTTCATGCAGAACAGGCGTGCGGGCGGCGCGGAATTCGGTGAGCGGGGGCAAAAGTCCCGCGTCTTCGATCGGCCCCATAAAGGGTGAACCGGGGGTCCCGGTTTCGGATGACCGGCTGAACGTGGTCCGTCCCCGGCTGGGGGTGAGTGGCCTATTGGGTTCCGTTCATGACGAAATGGCGCCGGCGCCGTTCGCACTCGGCGACCGGCGTGAACCGGCCGCGCACCTAGAATCGATCGGCGGATCCCTCGGCGATCCACGCGGCGCCGCGAAGGTCGCGTGCCCGGTGAAGGCTCGCGAGTGAGGAAGCATGCCAGCGCACGAGCAGACCACGGGCGCCCCCGGGGCGGGACGCCCGGCGCGCAGGCGCAGCCGCATCTCGCCCGACCGCGCGGCCGAGCTGTACGCGCTCGTCCTCGACCGGCTCCGCGAGGTGGGCTACGAGGCCCTCGCCGTGGAGGACGTCGCCGGGCGCGCCCGGATGAGCAAGGCCACGATCTACCGGCAGTGGGGCGGCAAGCCCGAGCTCGTCATCGCGGCGCTGCGCTCGCTCGGCCCGCCCGAGGCCGACGCCGCCGAGGCCGTCGACACCGGGAACCTGCTCGACGACCTGAAGGCCTACATCGGCCGGTACCACCAGATGGCCGCCCTGGACCGCGGCATGAACCGGGCGGTCGCCCACGCCATCCACCGCGACCCCCGGCTGATGGCCGCCGTCCGGCAGGCCATCGTCGAGCCGGGGCTCGCCGCCCTCGACACCGTCCTGTCCCGCGGCGTCGCCCGGGGCGAGGTCTCCGCCGGCTGCAAGGCCCTCCCGTACGTCAAGTACATGCTGCTGGGCACGCTGGGCGGCGAGGCCGTCCTCGGCGAGGACGTCGACATCGGCTTCCTGCACGGCTACATCGACCACGTGATCGCGCCCGCCCTCGGCCTGCCCGCCCCCGAGGACGGGGACCAGACGGCGAGGGGCGGCCCCCGGTGAGCCCGAAGCGCAGGTGAGAAGGGGGGCCGATGTATGTTGAGGTGGAGATGAGCCGATAGCGACCCGGGCGGCGACTGGGGGAGACGCCATGGTCGATGACCGGCAGGAGGGGGACGGCGGCATCGCGCCCGAGGCGTTCGACGCCGCGCCCGTCACCGTCGCCGTCATCAGGGGGCCGGAGCGGCGCCTGGCGTACACGAACCTCGCCTTCCGCGCGACCTTCGGCGAGCGGCCGATCGGCGAACCCGTCCGCCACGCGTTCCGGGACCTCGTGCAGCACGACTACTTCGACCTCCTCGACCGCGTGCTGGCGGACGGGGAGCCGGTCACCCTCGCCGAGGCCCCGGTCAGCCTGTTCTTCCCCGACACCGGCTACGAGCAGCGCTTGTTCTCCTTCAGCCTGACCCGGCTGCCCGGGGACGAGCCGGCCGTGCTGGCGGTCGGCGTGGACGTCAGCGGGAGCGTCGACACGGCCCGGCGGGCCGACGCCGCCGACGAGCAGCGCCGCGCCCTGCGCAGGTTCCAGAGCCTCATCCGGGTGAGCGCCGAGATCGTGTGGGTGACGGACCCCGCGGGGGATCCCGTCGAACCGAGCCCGGGCTGGGAGCGGGTGACCGGCCAGTCCTGGGAGAGGTTCCGCGGCAGGGGCTGGCAGCAGGCGCTGCACCCGGAGGACCGCGAGGAGACCGCGCGGTCGTGGGAGCGGGCGCTCGCGCAGGCCCGCCCCTGGCGGTACGTCGTCCGGCTCCGGACGGTCGAGGGCGGCTACCGGCACTTCCAGGTCAACGCCGCGCCGGTGTACGAGAACGGCGTCGTGGTGGAGTGGGTGGGGACCTGCACCGACATCGAGCAGGAGTGGCGGCGCGAGCACCGCAGGCGGCTGCTCGACGGCGCCGCCGCCGCGACCGCCGAGCGCACCGGGCTGCGGGAGATGCTCGGGGCGCTGGCGGACGTGCTCGTCCCGGCGCTCGCCGACGGCTGCGGCGTCCACCTGCTGCCCGACTACATCGACCGGCCGGCGGGCGCGCCGCTCCTCACCGAGCGCGTCGCCACCGCCGCACGGCCGGGCCTGCCGCGGCAGCCGCCGTTCGGCCGGGAGTGGTACGCCGCCGACAGCGGGTTCACCCGGGCCGTGCAGCGGAGCCGCCCGCTGCACCACACCTTCCCGCCCGGGCGCCCCCCGGCGGGCATGCTGCCCCAGGGCACGACCGAGTGGCTGGCCGCGGCGAACGCCAACAGCGTGGTGCTGATGCCGGTGACCGTCGACGGGACCGTGGCGGCCGTGGTGACCGCCGCCGTCTGCGGGGAGCGCGAGCCGCTGAGCCGCGACGACGTCGACCTGATGCGGCAGATGTTCGACCACGCCCACGACGCGCTGAGCAGCGCGATCGAGTACCACCGCACCCAGCGGGTGGCGCTGGCGCTGCAGCACAGCCTGCTCGCCGAGCCGCCCGTGGTGCCCGGCCTGGAGATCGCCGCGCGGTACCGGGCCAGCCCGGCGACCGCCGAGGTGGGCGGCGACTGGTACGACTCGTTCGTGCTGCCGGACGGCGCCGCCGTGCTGGCCATCGGCGACGCCACCGGGCACGACCTGGCCGCGACGGTGGCGATGAGCCAGTTGCGGAACATCCTGCGGAGCCTGATCGTCGACCGCCAGGAGTGCCCCGGGGACGTCCTGCGCCGGCTGAACATCGCGATGGAGACGCTGATCCCGGAGGGCTCGGCCACCTGCGCACTGGCCCGGGTCGCCGACGGCGGGCCGGACGGGATGCGGCTCGACTACGCGGTGGCCGGGCACCCGCCGCCCGTCCTGGTCTGCCCGGACGGCTCCGTCGACCTGCTGGAGGACGCCGCCAACCCGCTCCTCGGCCTCGGGCCGCTGTTCGACGAGCCGTACCACAGCGCGCAGGTCCGCCTGCCGCCCGGCTGCACGGTGCTCCTCTACACCGACGGGCTGGTCGAGCGGCCGGGCGAGCATCTGGACAAGGGGCTGGAGCGGCTGTGCGAGCAGGCCGGCCGGTTCGCCCGCCGGCCGCTGCCGGCGTTCTGCGACGGGCTGCTCACGCGCCTGCCGACCGCCGGCATCGACGACCTCGCCATGATCGCCCTGCGCGTGCCGCCGGCCGGCGGCGAGGCGATCGGCGTCGCCCGGGCCTGAGAGGCCCCTCCGGCACCCGGCGGCGGTCCGGCTTTTGCACGTTTCCCACAACTCGGGCCGCGCAGCATGCGATGTCAGCGACATGGAGCTACCGGCGGGTAACCGGAAGGGTGGGCACAGCCGAGAGCCGTCGTTCCCGGCGGACATCGTGGTCTACAGGAGGGCTCGGTCGCGTGTTCAGTCGTGTCGCCATCGTCAACCGTGGAGAGGCCGCCATGCGGCTCATCCACGCCGTACGGGACATCGCCGCGGAGACCGGGACACGGATCGAGACCGTCGCCCTGTACACCGACGTCGACCGGACCGCCACCTTCGTGCGCGAGGCGGACCTGTCCTACGACCTCGGCCCCGCGTCCGCGCGCCCGTACCTCGACCTGAAGGCGCTCGAACGCGCGCTGGTCGAGACCGGCGCCGACGCCGCCTGGGTCGGCTGGGGCTTCGTCGCGGAGGACCCGGCGTTCGCCGAGGTGTGCGAGAAGGCCGGCGTCACGTTCGTCGGGCCGAGCCCGGAGGCGATGCGCCGGCTCGGCGACAAGATCGGCGCCAAGCTGATCGCCGAGGAGGTCGGGGTGCCGGTCGCGCCGTGGAGCCGCGGCGCCGTCGAGACCCTCGACGCCGCCCGCGCCGCGGCGGCCGAGATCGGCTACCCGCTGATGCTGAAGGCGACCGCCGGCGGCGGCGGGCGCGGCATCCGCGTGATCACCAGCGAGGCCGAGCTCGACGACGCCTACGAGCGCACCAGCCAGGAGGCCGCGCGCGCCTTCGGCAGCGGCGTCGTCTTCCTGGAGCGCCTGGTCACCGGCGCCCGGCACGTCGAGGTCCAGGTGATCGCCGACGGCGAGACCGCGTGGGCGCTCGGCGTCCGCGACTGCTCGGTGCAGCGCCGCAACCAGAAGGTCATCGAGGAGTCGGCGTCGCCGGTGCTGCCGCCCGCGCGGGCCGCCGAGCTCAAGGCGTCCGCCGAGCGGCTCGCGGTCGCGGTCGGCTACCGCGGCGCGGCGACCGTCGAGTTCCTCTACCACCCCGGCGAGGACCTGCTGGCGTTCCTGGAGGTCAACACCCGCCTCCAGGTCGAGCACCCGATCACCGAGTCCACCACCGGGTTCGACCTGGTCAAGGCGCAGCTGCACGTGGCGTCCGGCGGGCGGCTGGAGGGCGCGCCGCCGGTGGAGCGCGGGCACGCCGTCGAGGCCCGGCTGAACGCCGAGGACCCCGACCGCGACTTCGCGCCGTCCCCGGGCCGCATCGCCCGCCTGGACCTGCCCGCCGGCCCCGGCGTCCGGGTGGACACCGGTGTCGCCGAGGGCGACACCATCCCCGCCGACTTCGACTCGATGATCGCCAAGATCATCGCCTACGGCCGGGACCGCGAGGAGGCGCTCGGCCGGCTGCGCCGGGCGATGGCGCAGACCACCGTCATCATCGAGGGCGGCGCGACCAACAAGAGCTTCGTGCTCGACCTGCTCGACCGGCCCGAGGTGATCGACGGCAGCGCCGACACCGGCTGGATCGACCGCGTCCGCGGCGAGGGCGGCCTCGTCTCGCACCGGCACTCCGGCGTCGCGCTGGCGGCCGCCGCCATCGAGGCGTACGAGGCGGAGGAGGAGGCCGAGCGGCGGCGGCTGCTGTCCACGGCGTCCGGCGGCCGCCCCCAGATCCGGCACGAGAGCGGCCGGCCCCTCGACCTCAAGCTGCGCGGCGCCGGCTACCGCGTGCGCGTCGCGCGGATCGGGGCGCAGCGGTTCCGCGTCGGCATCGAGGCGGGCGGCGACGGCGTCCGCACCGCCACCGTCGAGCTCGACCGCTTCGACCGGCACACCGGGCAGATCGCCGTCAACGGCACGCGGTACCGCATCGTCACCGGCACGCACGGGCCGATCCACCTCGTCGAGGTGGACGGCGTGACGCACCGGGTCAGCCGGGACGAGGGCGGCGTCGTCCGCTCGCCCGCGCCCGCGCTGGTGGTCGCGACGCCGCTGGAGGTCGGCGCCGAGGTCGAGGCGGGCGCGCCCGTGCTGGTGCTGGAGAGCATGAAGATGGAGACGGTGCTGCGCGCGCCGTTCCGGGCTCGGCTGAAGGAGTGCGTCGTCTCCGTCGGCGGCCAGGTGGAGACCGGCGCGCCGCTGCTGCGGCTGGAGCCGCTCGCCGACGGCGCCGAGGAGGAGGACGCCGCGGCCGCCGGGACCGTCGAGCTCGACCTGCCCGCCGAGCCCGCCGAGATCCCCGCGCGCGAGCGCGCCGCGCACGGCCTGGAGGAGCTGCGCAGCCTGCTGCTGGGCTTCGACGCCGACCCGCACGACGAGCGCCGGGCGCTCGACGGCTACCTCGCCGCGCGCGGGGCGGCCGCCGCGGACGGCCACCGGCCCGTGGAGGAGGAGCTCGCCCTCATCGACGTGTTCGCCGACCTCGCCGAGCTGACCCGCAACACCCCGGCCGACGGCGCCGACGGCGGCGACGGGGCCGGCACCGGCCACGTGCACAGCGCCCGCGAGCACTTCCACACCTACCTGCAGAGCCTCGACGTCGAGCGGGCCGGCCTGCCGGAGGAGTTCCGGGCGAGGCTCGCCAAGGCGCTCGGCCACTACGGCGTCACCGACCTGGAGCGCTCGCCGGAGCTCGAGGCGGCGGTGTTCCGGATCTTCCTGGCCCAGCAGCGCGCGGCCACGGACGCCGCGGTCGTCACGGCGCTGCTGCGCGCGTGGCTGCTGGAGCCGCCGCCGGCGGAGGCGCTGCGCGAGCCCGTCGGCCTCGCGCTGGAGCGCCTCGTCGCCGCGACGCAGGTGCGCTTCCCGGTCGTCTACGACCTCGCGTGCGGCGTCGTGTTCGCCTGGTTCGCGCAGCCGCTGCTGCGCCGCAACCGCGCCCGCGTCTACGCCGCCGTCCGCCGGCACCTGCGCCACCTGGACGCGCACCCGGACGCCCCGGACCGCGCCGAGCGCATCGCCGAGATGGTGCGCAGCACCGAGCCGCTCGTCCGGCTGCTCGGGCAGCGGCTCGTCCGCCACGACCGGGACAACTCGGTCATGCTGGAGGTGCTGACCCGGCGCTACTACGGCAACAAGGGCCTCACCGACGTCCGCACCGTGCTTACCCCCGACCAACACGACCCCGACCGACCTCCCGTCATCACCCCCGACCAGGGGGGCGGCGACGGCGCGGGCTGCGCGTTCGTGGTCGCCGAGCGCGAGGGCTCGTCGGTCGTGTCCGCCGCGGTCCGCTTCGAGGAGCTGGGCGGCGCGCTGCGCGGCCTCGCCGAGCTGGCCGGCGGCGCGGACGCCATCGACGCCGACATCTACCTGGCCTGGGAGAACCAGCCCGAGGACTTCGACGCGATGGCGGCCGCGCTGCACGAGGTCATCGCCGCGCATCCGCTGCCGCCGCGCGTCCGCCGGCTCACCGCCACCGTCGCGGGCAGCGCCGGCGCGGTGATGCACCACCACTTCACGTTCCGGCCGACCACCGCCGGGATGGCGGAGGAGCGGCTGATCCGCGGCCTGCACCCGTACATCGCGCAGCGGATGCAGCTGGAGCGGCTGAACCGGTTCGACCTCACCCGGCTGCCGTCGGCGGACGAGGAGGTCTACCTGTTCCAGTGCGTGGCGCGCGACAACCCGTCCGACGACCGCCTCGTCGCGTTCGCGCAGGTCCGCGACCTGACCGAGCTGCGCGACCACGAGGGCCGGCTCGCCACGCTGCCGATGGCGGAGTACTCCATCGCGACCTGCGTCGACTCGATCCGCCGCGCCCGGTCGCGGCGGCCGTCGAAGAACCGGTTCAACACCAACCGGATCGTGCTGTACGTGTGGCCGCCGATCGACCTCACCCGCGCCGAGCTGGAGATGATCGTCGGGCGGGTGCTGCCGACGACCGCGGGCGCCGGGCTGGAGGAGATCCTGCTCATCGGCCGGCAGCGCGACCGGAGCACCGGCGCGCTGACCAAGATCGCGGTGCGGCTGGCCTTCGACGCCGCGGGCGGCGTCGAGCTGACCGTCGGCGAGCCGTCCGACGAGCCGATCGAGCCCGTCGACGGCTACCGGCAGAAGGTGCTGCGGGCGAGCGGCCGCAACACCGTCTACCCGTACGAGCTGACCGGGATGCTCGGCGACTTCACCGAGCACGACCTCGAGGTCGACGAGGCGGGGAACCACGTGCTCGTCCCGGTCGACCGGCCGAAGGGGCGCAACACCGCGGCGATGGTCGCGGGCGTCGTCACCACGCCGACCGCCCGGCACCCGGAGGGCGTCACCCGCGTCGTGCTGCTCGGCGACCCGACGAAGGCGCTCGGCGCGCTGTCGGAGCCGGAGTGCCGCCGCGTGATCGCCGCGCTGGACCTCGCCGAGCGGATGCGGGTGCCGCTGGAGTGGTACGCGCTGTCCGCGGGCGCCCGGATCTCCATGGAGTCCGGCACCGAGAACATGGACTGGGTGGCCGCCGCGCTCAAGCGGATCGTCGAGTTCACCCAGGACGGCGGTGAGATCAACATCGTCGTCGCGGGCATCAACGTCGGCGCCCAGCCGTACTGGAACGCCGAGGCGACGATGCTGATGCACACCAAGGGCGTCCTCGTGATGACCCCGGACTCGGCGATGGTGCTGACCGGCAAGCAGTCGCTCGACTTCTCCGGCGGCGTGTCGGCCGAGGACAACTTCGGCATCGGCGGCTACGACCGGGTGATGGGCCCGAACGGGCAGGCGCAGTACTGGGCGCCGAACCTGACCGCCGCGCGGGACATCCTCATGGCGCACTACGACCACACCTACGTCGTGCCGGGGGAGCGGGGGCCGCGCCGGGCTCCGACGTCCGACCCCGCCGACCGCGACGTCTCCGCCTTCCCGCACGTCGTGGAGGGCAGCGACTTCGCCACCGTCGGCGAGATCTTCTCCGCCGAGGCCAACCCGGACCGCAAGAAGCCGTTCGACATCCGCACCGTGATGCGGGCGCTGTCCGACCAGGACCACCCGGTGCTGGAGCGCTGGGCGGGCATGGCCGACGCGGACACCGCGGTCGTCCAGGACGTGCATCTCGGCGGCGTCCCGGTGTGCCTGCTCGGCATCGAGTCGCGGGCGGTGCCGCGGCGCGGTTTCCCGCCCACCGACGGCCCGGACTCCTACACCGCGGGCACGCTGTTCCCGCGCTCGTCGAAGAAGGCCGCGCGGGCGATCAACGCCGCGAGCGGCAACCGCCCGCTGGTGGTGCTGGCGAACCTGTCGGGCTTCGACGGCTCGCCGGAGTCGATGCGCAAGCTCCAGCTGGAGTACGGCGCGGAGATCGGCCGCGCGATCGTCAACTTCCGCGGGCCCATCGTGTTCTGCGTGATCTCGCGGTACCACGGCGGCGCGTTCGTGGTGTTCTCCAAGGCGCTCAACCCGAACATGACGGTGTTCGCGCTGGAGGGGTCGTTCGCCTCGGTGCTCGGCGGGGCCCCCGCCGCCGCCGTGGTGTTCGCCCGCGACGTCGACGCCCGCACGGCCGCCGACCCCCGCGTCCGGGACCTGGAGGCCCGCGTCGCGGCCGCCACCGGCCCGGGCCGCGCGACGGTGATCGCGGAGCTCGACGAGCTGCGGTCGTCGGTCCGCGCGGAGAAGCTCGGCGAGGTGGCGGCGGAGTTCGACCGCGTGCACGACATCCGGCGCGCGGTCGAGGTCGGCTCCGTCGACGCGGTCATCGGCGCCGCGGAGCTGCGTCCCCGGATCATCGAGGCGATCGAGGCCGGTCTCGCCCGGGGCTGACGCGGGTCCGGGGACCCTCGCCGGAGGCTTGTCCCCTGGTCAGCGGGGTACCGCTGGGATGTGACGGCGCGCGTGCCGGAGGGCGGGAGCCCGGGTGCGCGCGCCGGTGCGGCCTGGACGGACATCGGCCACGGGGGAGCGCGATGAGCAGGGGATCCGGCAGGAAGGGCGCCGAGGCGGACATGGCGCGCCGCGTCGAGCGCGTCGGCACGGGCGCGAGCGGCGAGCGCGGAACGCTCGGCAACGGCACGGAGACCAGCGGGGGCGGCAAGGACGCCGAGCGGCGCGTCAAGCACATGGGGACCGGCGGGCACGAGGACACCGGCGACGTGCCGCCGGACGCCGGCCCTCGGACGAAGGGCGCCCAGGCGGACGTGCGGCGGCGCGTCAAGCACATCGGGACCGGCTCCAGCGCCGAAGCCGGGACCCTCGAGACGGGCGCGGCGCCCGGTACCGACGGCGCCCGCAAGGACGTCGAGCGGCGCGTCCGCCGCATCGGGACCGGCGCGTCCGGCACCGCGGGCGAGGTCGTGAAGGGCTAGCCCGCGCGGCGCTCGGCCCGCGCGGCGCCGGAGGCGGGGGAGCGGGCTCAGACCCGCCGGATGTCGGCGAGCCAGGCGGCGACGCCCTCGGCGTCGAAGCTCGTCACCAGCCGGTCCGGGGCGATGGCCAGGACCTCCCAGCCGTGCGTCCGGTCGAAGGACGCCCGGAGCTCGTCCTGGGTGACGCGGCGCGGGCCCCAGTCGCCCGGCTCGGCGTCGCTGAAGCAGAGCAGGTGGAGGCGGCCTCCGGAGGCGGTCACGGAGGCGAGGCTCTCGACGTACTCGCGCCGCTCGCCGTCGTCGAAGGTGTGGAACAGGCCGCAGTCGAGGACGGTCTCGAAGGTCCGGCCGAGACGGGCGAGCCGGAACGCGTCGGCGAGGGCGAACTCCGCGTCGAGGCCGCGCTCCCGCGCCTTCTCCCGCGCCATCGACAGCGCCGTCCCGGCGATGTCGACGCCGAGGACCCGCGCTCCCGTGGCGGCGATCTCGAGGGCGTTCTCGCCGGTACCGCATCCCGCGTCGAGGACGGGGCCGGTGAAGGCGCCCTCGCCGGCGAGGCGCACCACCGCCGGCTGCGGTCGGCCCACGTCCCAGGGCGCCGGCTCCTCGCCGCGGTAGGAGTCGTCCCAGGGCCGCTCGTTCGTCCGCTCGTGGCTGGTCGGGTGGCGCCCGCCGTACCCGTCGCCGTCTCCCCCGGACACCTCGCGCCTCCTCACGCCGTCGCGGCACGGACGGCCACATCGTCGCACGGGCGTCCCGCGGCCCGCCTGCGAACGGAGACGGTCCGACCCAGCCGAACCGCCGGGTTTCCCGGTTCGTAGGGGAGGCGTTACACCGCCTTTAGGGCGCGCCGACCAAGGGCCGCGCAACGGTGCCGCCTAATAGATGGAGGGGACAGGCCGGCGGTGATCGGGGGGTGACGGAAGGGTGCGTCCGCGTCTCGCGCCGACCTCGATCCGCGCGCGCTTCACCCTGGTCATGACCGGCGTCTCCCTGCTGGTCTACGCGATCATCGGCGTCGGCGTGGACACCGCCGTCCACAACCGCATCGAGCGGGACGGCTTCCGCGACACCCAGCGGGCGGCCGCCGAATGGATCGGCTCGATGCGCTCGCCCACCCCGCCGCAGCCGATCACCAGCACCCGCGTCCCCTACCTGCAGCTCGTCGACGCCACCGGGAGCGTGGTGTCGGCCAGCAAGGCGGCGAGTGGGCTGCCCGCGCTGAGCACGCTGCGGCCGCCGAACGACGGCCGGACCCAGAACCACGTCCAGTGCGCGAACGGGCGGTGCCTGCTGCTCACCGCCGCCGGCGTCCCTCCGCAGAAGACCGCCCGGCTGTGGGCCGGCCAGAGCCACACCGTCTACGCGGCGATGCCGCGGCCCGTGCTGCTCGGCACCCAGCGGCTGGACGCCCTCGTCGCCGCCGGCGTGCTGGCGGCCTCGCTGCTCACCGGCTGGGCCACCTGGGCCCTGGTCGGCCACACCCTGCGTCCCGTCGAGGCGATGCGGGCGCAGATCGCCGAGATCACCATCAGCGACCTCAGCCTGCGCGTCCCGCAGCCGTCCGGCGACGACGAGATCGCCCGGCTGGCGCGCACCGCCAACCAGACCCTCGCCCGGCTGGAGGACGCGATGGAGCGCCAGCGCCGGTTCGGCTCGATGGTCTCCCACGAGCTGCGCCGGCCGCTCACGGGCCTGCGCACGCAGCTGGAGGAGGTGCTGCTGTTCCCCGAGGCCGACGCGCGCGGCGGCGTCCGCGACGCGCTCGCGACGGCCGAGCGGCTCCAGGCGATCATCGACGAGATGCTGATGCTCGCCCGCGTCAGCACCGGGCCGCGGATCGTCGAGCCGGTGGGCCTGGCCGCCCTGGCGCGCGAGGAGGCCGCCCGCCGGCGCGACGGGCCGCCCGTGGAGGTCAGCGCCCCGGAGGAGCTCACCGTCACGGGCAACCGGGTGCAGCTCGCCGGCGTGCTGGCCAACCTGCTCGTCAACGCGCAGCGCCATGCCCGCACGAGCGTTCAGGTCACGGTGCGGCGCTCGGACGGCGGCGCGGCGGTCGCGGTCGAGGACGACGGGGAGGGGATAGCCCCGGGCGACCGGGAGCGCGTCTTCGAGCCCTTCACCCGGTTGAGCGAGGGCCGCCGCCGCGATCCCGGCGGGAGCGGTCTCGGCCTGGCGATCTCCCGGGCCGTCGCGGAGACCCACAACGGCACGCTGCGGATCGAGGACTCGCCGCGCGGCGCGCGCTTCGTCCTGCGCCTCCCCCTGGCCCCGCCCCACGCCTGACCCCTGCCGGGCCCCGTGCCCGGCCGGCCGCCGCCGGCCGCTACTTGCAGTGGAAACCGAAGAGTTCGCGGATGTACGCGCCGGACGGGTCGGCGGGCAGGTCCGGGTCCGGCTTGCAGGTGACCGTCACGGGCTTCGCCTTCTCCGGGACGAAACCGCGGATCGTGAAGGTGCCGTGGATGTCGCCGGCGGCGCGGGAGCCGCCCTTGTCCGGCCGGCAGCCGCGGATCCCGCGCGCGAGGCCGCTGGTGGACAGGACCAGCTTCGAGCAGCTGAAGTCGGCGGTGGGCCGGCCCGGCCGCTCGGCGGCGGAGGCGGCCATCGCGGTGATCGGCCCGGTCGTCGCGGCGGCCAGCGAGGCGGCCGTGAGGATGCGCAGGCAGGAGAGCATGGAAGACGTCCTAACTGCCGGGGCCGGCGGGCCTGGGCCGCACCGGCCTGACCTTGAGACTTCTGTGTCATGCCGTCAGCGGGACGCCCTACCCGGCTTCCGGCGGCTCTCACTGATTTCCACACGAACCTTGAGAATCGTGTGAAACACCCATAACGGGCGGCGCATCGCCCGCCCCGGCGGGCCGTTCGGTGCGGACCGGCCGCGTGCCCGGCGGTGAGCGGCTCCAGCCGCACCCGGGTCCGGTGGCGGCGCCGGCGGGTTGGGGCCTGCGCCGTGGGGAATGTCGGCGCAGGTGGGGAAGGGAGAGAGCGGGTGAGCGTGGCGGCGGGGGTCGACCACGCGGCGCTGTTCGCCGCGATGCCGAGCCCGTCGCTGGTGATGGGCCCCGACCTGGTGATCGCGGACGTCAACCGCGCCTTCGTGGACGCCGCCGGACGGACCCGCGAGGACCTGGTCGGCCTGCATGTGCGCCAGGCGTTCCCCGGCGAGGCGGACGCCGAGGGCATGCGGAACCTGGAGGCCTCCCTGAACCGGGTCCTCGCCACGGGCGAGCCCGACACGATGCCCCTCCAGAAGAATCGAATTCAGGGGCCGGAAGGCGTCGAGGAGCGCTGGTGGGCGCTGGTGAACGTGCCGGTACCCGGGGCGGACGGACGCATCGAGTGGATCGTCCACCAGGCCGAGGACGTCACCCCGTACGTGACGTCCGGCCAGAAGGCCGTGCCCGGCGACCGTCCCGGCGTCTGGAAGGGCGCGCACCTGGAGACGGCGCAGACGCTGGAGGCCAAGCTGTACGCGCGGGCGCGCGAGCTGCAGCGGCTGAACGCGGAGCTGCGCCGGGCGAACGCGCGCGAGCGGCAGGTCGCGCTCACGCTGCAGCGGGCCATGCTGACGACCCCCGACCTGGACCTGCACGGCGAGGTGGCGGTCCGGTACCTGCCCGCCACGCGGGGGCTGAGCGTCGGGGGCGACTGGTACGACGTCGTCCACCTGCCGCCCGACCGGTTCGCGCTGGCGGTCGGCGACGTGGTCGGCCATGGGCTGGAGGCGGCCGCGGCGATGGGCATGCTGCGCAGCGCGCTGAGCGCGGCGGTGCGCGCCGTCGGGCGTCCCGCGCCGGCGCTGGAGGTGCTCGGGCTGTACGCGGGGTCGCTGGAGGCGGCGCTGAACACGACCGTCGTCCAGGCGGTCGTCGACACCGGCAACCAGGTGATCACCTACAGCAGCGCCGGGCACCCTCCGCCGGTGCTCGCGCGCGCCGACGGCCGCCGCGACCTGCTGGACAGGGCGACCGATCCGCCGCTCGGCGTCCAGGCCGTGCCGCGCCCGCAGGCCAACGCCTCCTACGAGCCCGGCGACACGCTGGTGCTGTACACCGACGGGCTCATCGAGCGCCACGGCGAGGACATCGACGTCGGTCTCGGCCGCCTCACCGGGGCCCTCGCCGACGCGGCCCGGTACGACGCCGCGCAACTGGCCGACACCGTGCTGGCCCGGCTCGGCGTCGCCGGCGGCGGCCCGGACGACATCGCCCTGGTCGTCGCCCGGCTCTGACGCCTTCCCCGGGAGGGCGGTTCAGAGCCGGATGCGGCCGCTGAGCCAGTCCGCGATGAAGTGCTCCAGGGACGGCGCGATGCAGCGCCGGTTGTCGGTCCGGTGGTCCCAGACGAAGATGTCGGGCCGCCCCTCGGGGACGAGGACGTAGCCGAACAGGTTGCCGTCGCCGGGGGCGTCGGAGAAGAACAGCAGCTGGTCGAACGCCATGTAGAGCCGCTTCAGGGCGGGGTAGGTGCGCATCTCCAGGTTGCCCTGGAGCAGCTGTTCGGCGGAGAAGACCAGGTTGTAGCCGTTGGCGTCGACGACGCCGTCGGTCTCGCCGAGCAGTTTGGCCAGGTCGTCGGGGAGCAGGTGCCCGAGGCTCTCCTCGACCCGCTGGAGCTCCTGCTCGGTGGCCGGCGGGGCGAAGCGGGCCTGGCCGGTGTGTTCGTCGATCAGCTCACGCCACATTCGCGAATCATGACGAAAGCGAACCCGCGCCGTCCAGCCGACGGGCCCGGGGCCCTTGACGCACCCTGCCCTCAATCATACATTCACTCATAATCTGTATGAATGGAGGGCGGCGGGATGGGACGCAGGACGGCCGTGGTGCTCGGCGGGAGCGTGGCGGGGCTGTGCGCCGCGGGGGTGCTCGCACGCCGCTTCGACGAGGTGATCGTCCTGGAGCGGGACCTGCTCCCGCCGGACGCGGAGCACCGGCGGGGCGTGCCGCAGAGCAAGCACCCGCACTTCCTGCTCAACTCCGGCCGCCGCGCGATCGGCGCGATCTTCCCCGGGTTCGAGGAGGCGCTGATCGCCGCGGGCGGGATGCACCTGATGCCGTCCATGGACGCGGCGTACTGCGAGAACGACGGCTGGGCGCCGCGCAAGTCCGGGTCGATGACGATGGTCTACAGCTCGCGGGTGCTCATCGAGCGGGTGCTGCGCGACAAGGTCCGCGAGCTGCCCGCCATCGAGATCCGCGAGGGCGCGACCGTCACCGGGCTCCGCTCCACCGGGGGCGGCACGGCGCGCGGGCGCGTCGAGGGCGTGGAGTACCGCACCGCCGACGGCGGCGACGCGCACCTCGCCGCCGACCTGGTCGTGGACGCGCTCGGCCGCGGCTCCTCGGTCACCGACTGGCTGAGCGCGGCCGGCTGGACCGCGCCGCCCGAGAAGACCCTCGACGCCAAGGTCACCTACACCTCGCGGTGGTACGACCTGCCGCCCGCCGACCGGCGCCCCGAGACCTGGTGGTGGAAGCACCTGGTCGTCACCCCGACGCAGGACACCGGCGACCACCCCGCCGAGCACGAGTTCCTCAGCAACTTCTTCCCGATCGAGGGCGACCGCGCCATCGTGTGCATGGGGTCGTGGGGCATCGACATGCCCCGCAAGCCCGAGGCGTTCGAGGCCGCGGTGGACCGGGTGCGGGCCACGCTCTTCGGCCGGGCGACCCACGCCTGCACCCCGACCTCGGAGGTGCACCTGACCCGCTCCACCGGCAACAAGTGGCGGCGCTTCGACCTGCTGGACGTGCCGCCGGCCGGGCTGGTGTGCGTCGGCGACTCGATCTGCGCCTTCAACCCGTTCTACGCGCAGGGGATGAGCTCGGCGGCCCGGTCCGCGCTCATCCTCGGCGAGATGCTGGGCGCCCGCGACGACCTGGGCCTGGCGTTCGTCCGGGAGTTCCTCGCCCGGCAGAAGAAGTCCCTCGACGTGCCGTGGATGCTCGCGATGGCCCGCGACCAGGCCTACGACTTCGCGACCGGGACGGAGGTCGCCCCGCCGTGGCGGCGCCGGCTGGCCGCGCGCTTCGGCTGGCCGGTCTTCAACGCGATCAACGCCGCGAGCCGCGAGGACGCCTACGTCGAGCGGACGTTCGCCGAGGTGTTCAACCTCGACCGGTCGCTGAAGGAGATGGCGCGGGACCCGCGGTTCTGGTTCGGCATCGCGCGGTACAAGGTGCGGCAGCGGCTCGGCCGGACGGTCGTGCCCGGCGGGTTCGACGCCCGGCAGGACCCGCCCGGCACCGACTTCACCGGCTACACCGGGACCGCGTCGCCCGGGACCGCGCGGCGCGGCGACGACCTCGTCGGCGCCTGACGGGCGGAGGAGACATGGGGTACACCTGCGATCCGGTCGCCGAGCGCGTCGCCGAGAAGCTCGGCTTCTCCTGCCACCACGCCCATCCCTTCGTGACGTTCCGCGACCCGTTCGACCTCGCGAACGGCACCATGCCCGTCCTGGAACTGCTGATCGTCGGCGGGGCGGTGTTCGCCCTCGTCCACGCCTGGCGGCGGTGGCGGCGCGACGGCGACCCGGTCAACATCTCGCTGTGGTCCGCCTCGGTCGTCTACCTGGCGGTGATCGAGCCGCCGCTGTACTTCCCCGGCTGGTTCGGCCTGGAGAAGCAGGTCGGGTTCATCTTCTCGCACAACGTGTTCACCGTGCAGTTCATGTACGACCGGCTGCCGCTCTACATCGTGGCGTTCTATCCCGCGATCTCGCAGCTCGCCTACGAGCTGGTCAGGGCGCTGGGCGTGTTCGCCCGGCGCGGGCCGCTGGCCGGCGCGGTCGCGGTCGCGTTCGCCTGCCAGGTCTTCTACGAGATCTTCGACCAGCTCGGCCCGCAGCTGAAGTGGTGGGCGTGGAACCCCGGCAACACGATGATCAACCGGCCGGCGCTCGCCTCGGTGCCGATGAACAGCATGCTGGTGTTCGCCTCGGTCTCGTTCGGCGCGATGGCGTACCTCGTCGTGCGGCTGGTCGGCGCGAGGCCGGGCCGGGGCGCGCTGCCGGGCTGGAGCGTCTCCTGGCGCACCGTCGTCGCGGGCGCCGTGACGCCGCTCGCGATGATCATCGTGAGCGCGCCGAGCGGCGCGTTCCGCGGCGACGACCAGATCGGGATCCAGCGGGGCATCCTCTCCGCCGAACTGGCCGCCGTCTGGATCGCCGGGCTCTACCTGCTCGTGGACGCCTACCGCGCGGCGCGGGCGGGCGACGCGGCGCCGGTGCCGTCGCCGGCGTTCGTGCGGGTCTACCCGCCGGTGTACCTCGCCGTCCTCGTCGTCCTGTGGCTGGTCGCGCTGCCCGCGTACTTCGCCGCGACCGGCGGCGTCACCGAGCAGGGCACCCCGGTCGGCAGCCTCTGGTACTCCGCGCTGTGCGCCGTCGCCGCGGCGGGCCTCATCCTGGCCGTACCGCGCGTGAAGGCGCCGCGGCCGGCCGCGGAGGCTGTGCGATCCTAGGGCCATGGCGCACCACGGGTGGGGAGGCCGGCCCCCCGCATCGGATGCCGAGGCGCGGCAGCGCATCGTCGACGCGACCGCCCGCTGCATCGACCGGCACGGCGTCGCGAAGACGACCCTCTCCGACGTCGCGAGCGAGCTCGGCGTCACGCGCCAGACCGTCTACCGCCACTTCGCCCGGATCAGCGACATCGTCGGCGAGGTGGCGGCGCAGGGCGCCGAGTCGTTCGTGGACCGGCTCGTCGCCCACCTCCAGGGCGTCGGCGATCCCGCCGAGGCCGTGGTCGAGGGCATGATGTTCTGCGTCCGGACCATCCCGACCGAGCCGCGCCTGAGCCTGCTGCTCCAGCTGAAGGACTCCAGCGCGTTCGGCCGCGGGGCCACCACCGCGGACGCCATCGGCTACGGCGCCCGCATGCTGCGGCGCTTCCCCGTCGACTGGGCGGCCGCCGGGGTCGGCGAGGACGACCTGACCGGCCTCGCCGAGATCATCATGCGGCTGCTGACGTCGCTGCTGCAGAACCCCAGCGAGCCGCCGCACGACGACGCCCGGCTCCGCGCCATGCTCGACCGCTGGCTCGCGCCCGCGCTGCGGCGGCCGGCGCCCCTGCACCGCGTCCACTGAACCCGGCTACTCCTTCCCCGCCGCGTCCCCCATCGTGAACGGCAGCATCAGCACCGACGTGGTCGTGTGGCCGTGGGTGAGCAGGATCCAGCGGAGATGCTCTGGAGCTCACCGGGTCCGCGCTGGACGGGGTCATTCCCGTAGGTCGCGCTCCAGTGCGTCGGCCACGGTGCGCAGCGTGCCGGCGAGCGCGGGCAGCCGCTCCTTCTCGTACCGCGCGCTCGGCATCGACACCGAGAGCCCGGCCACGACCTCGCCCTGCGGGTCGTGCACAGGGACGCCGACCGCGACGACGCCCCGCTCGGAGCGGCCCTGGTTGAGCGCGAACCCGTTGCGGCGCACCCGTGCCAGGTCGGCGCGCAGGGCGTCCAGGTCCGGACGGTCGCCGGGGCGCTCGGTGTAGCGGTCGGCCGCGTACAGCGCCTCCAGCCGGTCGGGCGGCAGCTCGGCGAGCAGCAGCAGGCCCGCGGTGGTGCGGTGGGCGGGGAAGACCATGCCCTCGCGCGAGCCGACCCGCAGCGCCTGCCGCGACTCGACGCTGGCGATGAAGCGCACCGTGTCGCCGGTACGGACGGTGAGGTTGGTGGACTCGTCGAGCAGCTCGACCAGCCGGTGCAGGTGCGGCAGCGCGGCGGCGCGCAGCCGGGCCGCCGCCGACTGCGAGTGGGCGGCGAGCTCCAGGACGGGCCCGACGCGGTAGGTGCGGTCGGAGTCGCGGACCGCGAAGTCGCGGTAGACGAGCATGGCGAGCAGCCGGTGCGCGGTCGAGTTCGCGACGCCGATCCGCCGCGCGACCTCGGTGACCGTGAGCGGGCCCTCCAGCTGCAGCATCGTCGCGATGCGCAGCGCGTTGTCGACGCTCGCGACGGCGTACGGCGGCGGTGCTTTGAACGGCTGGTCCACCCTGGCTCGATTCTGTAGAACAGAATTTCCTATTCTTCACAGCGTACAGGCATCACGATGGCGGTTATGACCAGCACTCCTGCCGCGGCCTCGCCGGTGCGGCTGCGGGCCGTCGACGCGCCCGGCCAGCCGGAGGTCACCCCCGAGCTCGAGGACCTCTACCGCGGCTTCGAGGCCGAACTCCTCGTCCCGCTGTGGACCGAGATCGGCGGCCTCATGCCGCCCCACCCGCGCTCCAGCGCCGTCCCGCACGTGTGGAAGTGGGACCGCCTGGTCCGCCTCGCCGACCGGGCGGGGCGGATCGTCCCGGTCGGCCGCGGCGGCGAGCGCCGCGCGATCGCCCTCGCCAACCCCGGGCTGGGCGGCCGCCCGTTCGCCTCCCCGACGCTGTGGGCGGCGATCCAGTACCTGATGCCCGGCGAGGACGCGCCCGAGCACCGCCACACCCAGCACGCCTTCCGCTTCGTCGTCGAGGGCTCCGGGGTGTGGACGGTCGTCGGCGGCGACCCCGTGCCGATGAACCGCGGCGACTTCCTGCCGCAGGCCGGCTGGAACTGGCACGCCCACCACAACGCCACCGACCGGCCGATGGCCTGGATCGACGGCCTCGACATCCCGTTCCAGTACCTGACCGAGGCGCAGTTCTTCGAGTTCGGGCGCGACGAGATCTCCGACGCCGAGCGCATCACGCCCGAGCGGTCCCGCTCCGAGCGGCTCTGGGGCCACCCCGGGCTGCGCCCCGTCGGCGTCGGCCACGCCGCGCCCGGGTCGCCGCTGCTCTCCTACAAGTGGGAGCACACCGACCGCGCGCTCGCCGACCAGCTCGCGCTGGAGAAGGAGGGCCACGCCGCCACGGTGGAGCCCGGCCACGCCGCCGTCCGCTACACCAACCCCGCCGACGGCACCGACGTGCTCCCCACCCTGCGCGCCGAGTTCCACCGGGTGGCCCGGGGCGCCGAGACGGCCCCGGTCCGCGAGACCGGCTCCAGCGTCTACCAGGTCTTCGACGGCTCCGGCTCGGTCTCGGTCGGCGACCGGACCTGGTCGGTGACGCGCGGGGACCTTTTCGTCGTCCCCTCGTGGGAACCGTTCTCGGTGCGGTCCGAGGCCGGGCCGTCCGACTCCGACTCCGGGGCCCTGGACCTGTTCCGCTTCGGCGACGCGCCCGTCTTCGAAGCCCTCAAGCTCCACCGCACCGCCACTCACCGGACCGCCACCCACCGAACCGCCGAGGACGACGCCTGATGAAGCTCTCCACCATCCGCACCGCCGCCGGGACCCGCGCCGTCCGCTTCGACGGCGGCGGCCTCGTCGACCTCGGGTACCCCGACCTGGGCGCCCTCCTCGC
This sequence comes from Spirillospora sp. NPDC046719, assembly GCF_040645715.1. NCBI lineage: Bacteria > Bacillati > Actinomycetota > Actinomycetes > Streptosporangiales > Thermomonosporaceae > Spirillospora > Spirillospora sp. NPDC046719. Next base: position 28,637 of record NZ_JBEYYT010000069.1, read on the forward strand.
CGAGCCGGACTGGCGGGCGAAGGCGGCGGGCGCCTCCGGCCCGGTGCACGACGTCGAGGGCGCCGACTTCGCTCCCGTCGTGCCGAGCCCGTCGAAGGTGATCTGCGTCGGCCACAACTACTCCAACCACATCAAGGAGATGGGGCGGGAGCTCCCGGCGTACCCGACGCTGTTCCCCAAGTTCGCCGACAGCCTGATCGGCGCCCGCGACGACATCGCCAAGCCCGCCGAGACCGACGCCCTGGACTGGGAGGTGGAGCTCGCCGTCGTCATCGGCGCGGAGGTCCGCCGCGCGGACGACGCGCAGGCGGAGGCCGCGATCGCCGGGTTCACCGTCATGAACGACGTGTCCGTGCGCGACTGGCAGTTCCGCACCATCGAGTGGACGCAGGGCAAGATCTGGGACTCCTCCACCCCCGTCGGCCCGTACCTGGTGACCCCCGACGAGGTCGGCGGCGTCCGCCCCGCGCTGCGGGTGCGGACGCTGGTCGACGGCGCGGAGATGCAGTCCGACGACACCGGGACGCTGCTGTTCGACCCGGTCTTCCTGGTGAAGTACGTCTCCACGATCATCACGCTGCGGCCCGGCGACCTGATCGCCACCGGCACCCCCGCCGGCGTGGGCCACGCCCGCGACCCGAAGGTCTACCTGACCGGCGGCGAGACGGTCGTGACCGAGATCGACGGCCTCGGCGCCTGCGTCAACCGCGTCGTCAAGGACGCCTGATGGCCCGCACGTTCGCCGACGCCGTCGGCTGGGCGCGGGAGGGCACGGACCTGTTCCTCGACGCCGCCGGCGGCCTGACCGAGGCGGAGTACGACGCCCCGTGCCTGCTGCCCGGCTGGTCTCGCCGGCACCTTGTCGCGCACGTCGCGGCGAACGCCGACGCGCTCGGCAACCTGGTGCACTGGGCCGCCACCGGCGAGGAGACCCCCATGTACGCCTCGCCGGAGGAGCGCGCGGCCGGGATCGAGCGCGGTGCCCGGATGACCGGTCCCGAGCTGGCCGGATGGCTGGCCCGCTCCAGCGCGGAGCTGCGGACGGCGATGGACGCCCTCACCGAGCGCCAGTGGCGGGCCGAGGTCGTCACGGCGCAGGGCCGCACCGTCCCCGCGACCGAGGTGCCCTGGATGCGGTCGCGGGAGACGTTCGTCCACGCCGTCGACCTGGACCGGGGAGCGTCCTTCGCGGACCTGCCGGGCGACTTCCTGGACGCGCTCGTCACCGACATCGCCGCCAAGCGGGGCCTGGACGCCGCGTCCCCGGCCGAGCGGGCGCTCCCGGACGGGCCGCTGCCCGAGGTCGCCGCCTGGCTGGCCGGCCGGCCGCACGCCCTCGCCGACGCCCCGCCCCTCGGCCCCTGGCTCTGAGGCGCTTGAGAAGGAAGAGACCATGACCGACCCTGATGTGATCGTCGTCGGCGGCGGGATCGGCGGGCTGGGCGCCGCCTACGCGCTGAGCCGCCGCGGCCTCGCGGTCCGCGTGCTCGAACGGGCCGCCGCCTTCGGCGAGGTCGGCGCGGGCATCCAGCTCGCCCCGAACTGCACGCGCATCCTCGACGACTACGGCCTGCTGGACGAGGCGAAGAGCCTCGGCGTCCTGCCCGAAGCGATGATCATGCGCGACGCCGTCGACGGCACCGAGCTGACCCGGCTGGACCTGCGCGACCTGGAGCGCCGCTACGGCTTCCCGTACCTGGTCATCCACCGCAGCGACCTGCACGCCATGCTGCTGCGCGCGTGCGAGCGCGCCGGCGTCGACCTGCGCACGTCGCAGCAGGTGACCGCCTGCGCGAACACCGCCGGCGGCGCGAGCGTGACGCTCGCCGACGGCCGCGTGGAGGAGGCGCGGGTCGTCATCGCGGCCGACGGCCTGCACTCGGTGGCGCGGAAGCTGATCGTGGACGACGAGCCGGTGTCGTCGGCGTACGTCGCCTACCGGGGCACCACCCCGACGGCGAGCGGCCGGGCCGCGGAGGTCGACCTCTCCGAGGTCGTCGTGTACGTCGGCCCCCGCTGCCACTTCGTCCACTACGGCCTGCGCGGCGGCGAGCTGCTCAACCAGGTCGCCGTCTTCGAGTCGCCCAAGGCCCGCGCCGGCGAGGAGGACTGGGGGACGCCCGACGAGCTGGACGCGGCGTTCGCGGGGACCTGCGACTTCGTCCGCGGCGGGCTGCCCGACATGTGGCGCGACCGGTGGTGGCGGATGTACGACCGCGACCCGGTCATGACGTGGGTGGACGGGAGCATCGCGCTGCTCGGCGACGCCGCGCACCCGCCGCTGCAGTACATCGCGCAGGGCGCGATCATGGCGATCGAGGACGGGTGGGTGCTCGGCGAGCAGGCCGCCCGGCACCTCGCGGGCGACGGGTCGGTGGACTGGCCGGCCGTCCTCGCCGCCTACCAGGCCGTCCGGCCCGAGCACTGCCGCCGCGTCGTGAGCACGTCGCGCGCCTGGGGCGAGCTGTGGCATCTCGACGGGCTCGCGCGGCGGCAGCGGAACGTCCTGCTGCGGGAGCGCGACACCTACGACTACGCGTTCGTGGACTGGCTCTACGGGCCGACCGCGCTGGACCCGTCCGAGGAGCCGCCGATGTTCACGCCGATCCCGCTGTCGTCCGCGCGGCCGGACGCGCTCACCGGGACCGGCGGCTGAGCCCGGTGCCGGGGCGGCGGGCGAGCC
>NZ_JBEYYT010000070.1:0-30620 GCF_040645715.1 Spirillospora sp. NPDC046719
GGCGGCGCGGGCGGCGTTGCCGTGGGCGGCGTGTGCCGGGTGGGTCAGATGAACTCGGCGAGGTCGCGCAGCAGGGCGGCCTTCGGCTTGGCGCCCATGATCTGCTTGACCACCTCGCCGTTCTTGTAGACGTTCATCGTCGGGATCTGCATGACGCCGTACGTGGCCGGCACCTGCGGGTTCTCGTCGATGTTCAGCTTGACGATCTCGAGCTTGTCGCCGTGCGTCCTGGAGATCTCCTCCAGGATCGGCGCCACCATCCGGCACGGGCCGCACCACTCGGCCCAGAAGTCGACCAGGACCGGCTTGTCGCTGTCCAGGACCTCGGAGGCGAAGTCGGCGTCGGTCACGGCTTTCATGGTGTCTCCTTCGGTAACGGGCCCGGCGCGGTTCTCGGGCGCCGGGCCGGGCGTGCGGGCCGTGCGGTCGGCTCCCGCGGGCCCGCGGTCAGACCTGGGCCTGCGCTCAGGCCTGGGCCTGCGGGACGGTCTCCGCGGCGCCCTGGTCCTGGAGCCAGCGCTCGGCGTCGATGGCCGCCGAGCAGCCGCTGGCGGCCGCGGTGATGGCTTGACGGTAGATGTGGTCGACCACGTCGCCACAGGCGAACACGCCGGGAATCTTCGTCCGGGTGGTCGGGGCGTCGACGAGGAGGTAGCCGTCGGCGTCGGTCTCCAGCTGGCCGGTGAACAGCTCGCTGCGCGGGTCGTGGCCGATCGCGATGAACAGGCCGGTGATCTCCAGCGACGACTGCTCGCCGGTCTTGAGGTTGCGGACCTGCACGCCGGTGACCCGGTCCTCGCCGTCGATCTTCACGACCTCGCTGTCCCAGCGGAAGCGGATCTTGTCGTTGGCGAACGCCCGGTCCTGCATGATCTTGGACGCGCGGAGCTCGTCGCGGCGGTGGATCACGGTGACGGAGCGGGCGAACTTGGTCAGGAAGATCGCCTCCTCCATCGCGGTGTCGCCGCCGCCGACCACGGCGATGTCCTGCTCGCGGAAGAAGAAGCCGTCGCAGGTGGCGCACCAGGACACGCCGCGGCCCGACAGCCGCTTCTCGTCCGGCAGGCCGAGCTCGCGGTAGCCGGAGCCGGTCGCGACGATGACCGACTTGGCGAGGTACGTCTCGTCGCCGACCTTGACGACCTTCGGGTCGGCGGCGAGGTCGACCTCGGTGACGTCGTCGGTGACCAGCTCGGCGCCGAACCGCTCGGCCTGCTTGCGCAGGTTGTCCATCAGGTCGGGGCCCATGACGCCGTCGGGGAAGCCGGGGAAGTTCTCCACGTCGGTGGTGTTCATCAGCGCGCCGCCGGCGGTCACCGACCCCTCGAACAGCAGCGGCCTCAGGTCGCCGCGGGCCGCGTAGATCGCGGCCGTGTAGCCCGCGGGGCCCGATCCGATGATGATGACGTTACGGACGTCGCTCACTGTTGTGCGCCTCTCCTCTTGGCCTTCGGTGGCCTCACCGCACGGCCTGCCAGTCGCGTCAACCGATACTAGGGCCAGGGGATTCCCGGCACGCGGGGCCCTTCCCGTGACCTGCCCCGCAACGCGCCGCCGACCCCTCCGGGCGCAGCCCCTCCGGCGGCCCGGAGGCGGGCCGGGACGGCCATAGGGTGGTGGCCATGGCACGCATTCTGCTTCTCCACTCGATGTACGGGCTGCGTCCGGCGGTGCACCAGGCGGCGGACCGGCTCCGCGCCGCGGGGCACGAGGTGACCGTCCCCGACCTGTACGGCGGCCGGGTCGTCGACACGCCGGACGAGGGCGTCGAGATCAAGGAGGAGATCGGCCGGGACGAGCTGCTGCGCCGCGCGGTCGCGGCGGCGGCGCCGCTGCTGGACGGCGACGGGATCGTGTACGCGGGGTTCTCGCTCGGCGGGTCCATCGCGCAGAACCTGGCCCTCGGCGACGACAGGGCGCGGGGCCTGCTGCTGATGCACGGGACGTCCGACCTGCCCGACGACGCGTCCACCGAGATCCCGGTGCAGCTGCACGTCGCCGACCCCGACACCTACGAGCCGGTCGACTGGCTGAACGCCTGGTACCTGCGGATGCGCAAGGCGGGCGCGGACGTGGAGGTCTTCCGCTACCGCGGCGCCGGGCACCTGTTCACCGACCCGGACCTGCCCGACTACGAGCCCGAGGCCGCCGAGCGCGCCTGGGCGATCGCCCTGGACTTCCTGGCCTCCCTGTAGCGGGCGTAGCGACGGCGGCGGCCCTGTAGCGGGTGTAGCGGCGGCGGGCGGTGCTGTGGCGGTTCGGTGAATCGTCGGAGGCGCCGCGCATAATCCGGTCATGGCTTACGACCGGGATCTGGCCGAGCTCGTCCGCGAGCTGACGGCGGGCGAGGAACGCGTCACCGAGCGGCCGATGTTCGGCGGCCTGGCCTTCCTCGTCGGGGGCAACATGGCGGTCGCCGCGAGCCGGCAGGGGGGCCTGCTCGTCCGGCTGGACCCGCGGGAGGCCGCGGAGCTGGAGGACGGCGACCGGGTGCGCCCGATGGTCATGGGCGGCCGCGAGATGCGCGGCTGGCTGCACGTCGACGCGGACGCCAACGACCCGGACGGAGACGTCGGGCGGTGGGTGGCCCGCGGCGTCGCCTACGCGCGGTCGCTTCCCGCCAAGGACGCCAAGAACAGGACCCGGCGGCGCTGACCGTCAGGGATGCCGGCGGCGGGCCGCCGCGGGGTGTCCTGGTGCCCGTCGCCGGGCGGGGGCGGGTCCCCAGGCCGCCCCCTGGACATCGTTCGGGCCGTGCGTCAGGCCGGCTCGTGGTCGAGCACGTGCGGGTCCTGCGCCGTGCAGTCCGGGCCGACGACCCAGACGTCCCAGCGGCCGTCCGTGCCGCCCTGGAGCGCGATCACGGTCGCGGCGCGCCCGTCGTACCTGGCCTGGTCGACCAGGGCGGGCGTGCGGCCGTGGGTGACGCCGGTGACGCACCCGGACATCTGCGCGGTGGGCGGGGACCCGTCGAGCCGCAGCTCCTGCCCCTTGCCGAGCAGCCGGCCGACCTGGCCGGCGACCTTGCCGGCCCGGTACTCGGTGCCGCTGCGGGTGACCTTGAAGGGCCCCTTGACCATGGTGGACTCCGACGGCGCGGCCGAGTGCGGCGCCGCGCCGGCGGACAGGCGCCGCGCGTTGTCCCCCTGCGGCGGGGTCGACGCCTGGCTGCCGCTGCCGTCCGAGCCGTCCAGCGCGATCTTGCCGACCGTCGCTCCGCCGCCGAGGACGACGATCGTCGCCGCCGCGGCGGACAGTATCCGCCAATGCCGCCTTCCGCGCCGCTGCTCCATGCTCACCACGGTGGCGTTGTGCATCGACTCCGCCGCGATGGCGGTGTCGATGCGCTCGGCCAGCTCGGGCGGCATGGACGGCGCGGGCGCCTCCGCCAGGATCCGGGAGACGTCCGCAAGGTCGGCGGAGCGGTCCCGGCATTCGGCGCAGGAATCGAGGTGCGCGTTGACGGAGGCGGCCTGGTCGTCTTCGAGCAGTCCTTCGGCCAGGTCGGCCAGGATGTCGTAGTCAAGATGTGCGGGGTTCACTTGGGCATGCCACCTCCTTCCACACCTCCGACGTTTTTGGAGTCGCGTCGGTTCCGGTGGTGGGTCAGAAGTGGCGCGAGCCGCGCGCGGCCCCGCGCGCAGCGGCTCTTGATCGTCCCGGGCGGGACCTCCATCACCTCGGCGGCGTCGTCGACGGAGTAGCCCATCATGTCGACCAGCACGAGCGCGGCGCGCTGCTCGAAGGGCAGCTGCTCCAGCGCGGTGCGGACGTCCAGCGACACCCCGTGCGCGTCGGTCGGGTCGGGCATCTTGGGCGCGACGGCGTCGAACGTGGCGTCGTCGCCCATGGGGGTGGCCGGCCGGACGGACTTGCGGCGGATCCGGTCCAGGCAGGCGTTCACGACGATCCGGTGCAGCCAGGTGGTGACGGCGGCGTCGCCGCGGAACCGGCCGGCGGCGCGGAACGCCGACAGGCACGCGTCCTGCAGGGCGTCGGCGGCCTCCTCCGGGTCGCCGAGGGTGCGCAGCGCGACCGCCCACATCCGGTCGCGGTGCCGGTGCACCAGCTCCGCGAAGGCGTGCGGGTCCCCCTGGGCGTGGCGGGCGAGGAGCTCCTTGTCGGGGACCTCGTCGACTCGACGCATGCTCACCGACGTCATGAGCGACCGCTTTCTCGTACGGGACGCCCTGCCGGTGCCGGGCGGCTGCGACCGGCTCCGGCTGCTCGGGTGGTCACCACGGATTCCTGGGGGCGAGGGGACATGGATGCTCACAGGCACGATACAGACAACCGGCAGCTCACGTCACAGGTCGAGACGCCACGGAACGCCCCGGCGCGGGCGGGTGCGGCCCGCCGCGACGCGGTCAGCCGGCCGTCCCGACGACGGAGATCTCGTTGAGCTTGCCCTTGAAGCCGTCGGGCAGCCGGGTGAACCAGACGAGCACGTACTGGCCCTGCACCGCCGGGTTCGCCGCGAAGGTCAGCTCGCCACCGTTGCAGGACTGCTCGCCGACCGTCTTCATCGCGCCCGGCGCGCGCGACGTGCCGATCTTGACCTGGAGGGTCCCGCCGGAGGCGGGGCAGTTGACCCGGATCGTCGACACCTTGGCCGGAGTGCTCATGGTCAGCGTGACGCCGAGGGCCTTGAGGAAGTTGCCGAACTGGCCGTCGGCGTAGGTCTGCGTCTCCCACACCGTGCCGGGGTCGCCGTCGATGACGGCGGAGGGGTTCTTCCTGCTGGTCCCGTCGGGGTGCTGGTCGGCCGGTTTCTGGGTGGCGGACGCGTCCTGGATCTTGAGTTTCACGGTCGCCGGCTTGGGCGGCGCGCTCTTCTGGCCCTGGTCGGTCTTCTGGCCCTTGGCGCCGTGGTCGTCATTGGAGCCGCCGCCGGACAGCGCCCACGCGCCGAGCCCGACGATGACGGTGAGCGCCGCGGCGGCGATGCCGATCAGGGCCCGGTTGGCGGGCTTGCGAGCGGGCGACGCGATGGTGGCGGCGTTGGCCGGGGGCGCGGGCGGAGGCGTGTCGTACCGGCCGCGCGGCGGTGGGACCTGCCCGGACTGGGCCGGAGGCGCGGGCTGTGCATGCTGCGCGTGCTGTGCGTGCGCGCCGCGCCCACGCCTGCCCGGCCCGCGCGCGTCATGCCCCGGCGCGGGCCGGGGCGGGTCCTGCACGGGGGGCTGGTGCGGCTGCGTCGTCGCGGCCGTCGAGGCGGTCGCGGGCCGCTTGGGCGCCGCCGGACGCGGGGACGGCGTGCCGAGGCCCGCGAACAGCGGCAGCGGGGTGCGCGGCACGCCGCGCAGCGCCTTGGCCAGCTCGGCGGGCTCGGTGAGCGGCTCGGCGGTGCCGATGCCGAGGCAGCGGCAGACGATCGCGTCGATCGCGTGCGAGATGCCGGCCTGCACCTGCCGGGGCGCCTGCGGGACGCCGTCCGTGTCGGGCGCGGCGGGCAGGTCGGAGGCGGCCTCGTCGCCGGGCCAGTGCGCGGTCAGCGCCGCGTACAGCATCCGGCCGAGGCCGCGGACGTCCTCGGCGGCGGGGTCGTCGGAGTAGCGGTCGCCGAGCACGGCGTCGGTGGCGACGCCGAGCAGCTTGACGGTGCCGCCGGTCGTCCAGACCAGGTCGCGCGGGGACAGGCAGAGGTGCGCGAGCCCGGCCGTGTGCGCGGCGGCGATCGCCTCGGCGGCCTCGTACAGCAGGGTCGCGGCGCGGCCCGGCTCCAGCGGGGCCTTGGCGAGCATCTGCTCCAGCGTCTCGCCCGCCACCCACTCGCTGACGACGTAGGCGCTCTCGCCGCTGTCGTCGGCGTCGAACACCTGCGTGAGGCGGGGGTCGGTGAGGCGGCTGGCGGCGCGGGCGGAGGTGACGACCTCGCCGACGCGGGGGAACTCGGGGTCGAAGGTGCGGACGGCGACGGCCCTGGCCAGGATCTCGTCGATGGCCTTCCAGAGCGAGGACCCGCCCGAGTCGCTGATGCGCTCCTCGAGCCGGTAGCGGCCGGCGAGACGCGTGCCGGGTTCGATCACTGACGTGCTCACGGCAACGTCCTGCGCAGGTGGTCAGATCCCATGTTCGTGGCGTGGCAGCTTACGCCTCCGACCCTCCTCTTTGCGTTCCCCAGGGTGTCAGCCCGCAAGCCGTAGTCCCCCACATGGTAGTGGTTCGAACACGGGAATGGCGGCGTGATCCGGGCGCGTCCCCCTCACTTTGCCACGTCTTACCGGCGTCCGCCCGGCAACCTGCGCGCGAACGTGGCGATCGTCGCCTGAACCTCGTCCACCCGGAGCAGTTTGGCGAACACCAGGTACAGCAGCCCGCCGCCCCCGGCGCCCACCACCATGGTGATCAGAGCGGGCAGCAGCGTGTCGGTGCCGATGGCCGCGTCGGCGACGGCGTGCACCGCGTACGCGAACCCGATGAGCGGCCAGATCGCCACCAGCAGCTTCAGGTGGCCGCCGATGATGCGGCGGCCGTCCATGCCGCCGAGCTTGCGGCGCAGCACCAGCCAGCACACGAGGGTGCCGACGGCGTTGGTGACGGCGTACCCGCCGGCCATGCCGACCACGATCCACTTGACGCCGAGCAGGTTGTAGGCGGCGAACGCCAGGATGATGTTGGCGGTGACGGAGACGGCGCCGATCAGCGCCGGGGTCCGGGTGTCGCCGAAGGAGTAGAAGACCCGCAGCATCAGCTGGTAGGTCGAGAACGGCACCAGCGCGATCGCGAACATCTGCATGACGCGGGCGATCACCAGCGCGTTGTCGGCGCTGGTGTTGCCGTGCGCGAACAGCACCGTGGTGATCTCCGGGCCGAGCACCAGCATCAGCGCCGCCGCCGGCATGATGATCACCGAGGAGAGGCGCAGCCCGCTGGAGAACGCCGACCGGACGTCCGCGATCTTCCCCTCGGCGGCGAACCGGCTCATCCGGGGCAGCAGCGCGGTGATCACCGAGACGCCGACGATCGCGTACGGCAGCTGGAACATCTGGTAGGCGGTGAAGTACGGGGTGTACCCGTAGCCCTCGCCGTAGCCCTTGGCGGCCCCGAGGTCGCCGGCCCGGTTGGCGAGGGCGGTGACGACGGCGAGCCCGGCCTGCGTGGCGACGACGTACACCAGCGTCCACCCGGCCATCCGGCCGACCTGCCCGATCTCGCCGCGCTTGAAGTCCAGGCGGGGCCGCCACCGGAACCCGGCGCGGCGCAGCGACGGCCACAGCGCGACCGTCTGCAGCACGATGCCGCCGGTCGTGCCGGCCGCGAGCACCATGAACTCGGTGTCGGAGATGCTGGACGGGTCGACCTTGCCCGCCGCCATCGCCAGGAACACGCCGCCGACGCCGATCACGACGATGTTGTTCAGGATGGGCGCCCACATCGGGGCGGCGAAGCTGTTGCGGGTGTTGAGCATCGCGCCGGCGAACGCGCCGACGCCGTAGAAGAAGATCTGCGGCAGGAAGAACCGGGCGAACATGACCGCGATGTCGCGCTGGTCGCCCTTGTAGCTGCCCGCGAGGACGTCGATGAACAGCGGCGCGGCGAGCACGGCGACGACCGTCAGGACCCCGAGGCCGATGACCGCGAGCGTGAACACGCGCTGCTCGTACTGGTCGCCGTAGGTGCGGTCGCGTTCCTTCGCCCGCACCAGCAGCGGCACGACGACGCTGGTCAGGATGCCGCCGAGGAGCAGGTCGTAGATCTGGTTCGGGATCGTGTTCGCGGTGTTGTAGGCGTTGGCGAGCGCGCCGGTGCTCAGCGCCGCGACGAGGACGGCGGTGCGCAGGAACCCGGTGACGCGGGACACCAGCGTGCCGACCGCCATGATCGCGCCGGAGCGCAGGATGCCTCCGGACGCGGCCTTGCCGCCGTCGGCGCCGCCGTCCGCGGGGGGCGGGACGTCCACGACGGTCTCGCCCATGGGTCCGCCCCCGCCCGGGAGCGGGATGTCAATCGCGGTCTCGGCCGCGATGTTCGCCGCGGTGCGGGGCGGGGCCGTCGGCCCCTGGCCCGGGTAGCCCGCCGGGTTCTGCGGCGCCGGAGGCCCCTGGGGGTGCTGGGGCGCCGGGGGCCGCTGATGGCGCGGCTGCCGGGGAGGCTGCGGGGGGTACGGGGGCTGCTGGCCCCGTGCCGGGTAGCCCTGCGGCGTCTGCTCCGGGTAGCCCTGAGGCCCCGGACGCCCCTGGGGCCGTCCCGGGGAACCCGGCTGCCCCGGATATCCCTGCGGAGGACGCCCCGGCGGCTGGCCCTGCTGCGGACGCCCCGGAGGCGTGCCCTGCTGGGGGCCCTGCCGCGGGTCCGGCGGGGGGCTCGGCTGCGGAGGCCCCTGCGGGCGGTACTCCGGACCCCGGGAACCCGGACCCTGGGAACCCGGGACCGGGGAATCCGTTCCCCGGTTCTCCGGTCTCTGCTGGTCCCACTCCGGTCGACCCGTCACCGGCTGCCTCCGCTTTCCGGCGGCGCCTCGCTCTGATGGCCCGCACTCCGACGCCCACGAAGAGTACGGCAAGTCCGCCACCGGTGATGAGCAGGGAGAGCCGCCCGTAACCCGTGGTGCGGACCATGATGACGACGCTGCTGAAGACCCTGCCCGACGACGCGTCGCGCAACTCCAGCCGGACGTTGAACGTGCCGTTGCCCGCCGCCTGCGCGGGGAACCACCGCTGCACCTGCTCCCCCGGGCGGAGGTCGATGACGTCCTCGCCCTTGTCGAGCTTGCCGAGCTGGAGCTTGGCGGGGGTCACGGACGTGGCGACCAGCCGCACCCGGACCGCCTGGCCGTGCAGCGTGTTCTTGACGGTGACCGGCAGCTTGCCGGAGCTGCCCGCCATGTTCGCGCGCCGGTTCTTGGTGGTGACGATGCGGACCCGCGCCATCTCGTGGTCGACCTCGTTCGACAGCTCGATCCTGGCGTTGCGGGCGCGGGACGGGCTCGTCCGCCAGGACGCCGACTGGACGCGCAGCAGCGCGCGCTCGTAGGACACGCCGATCGGCGCCGTCATGATCGCGCGGAACCGGCCGGCGCGCCGGGCGATGGCGGCCACCTGGTCGAGGTAGGCGGCGCCGAGCTCGTACTTCTGGTACTCGTCGTTGTAGGCGCGCAGCTCCCGGGCCTGCGCGGGGGCCCGCTCGATCTTGTCGAGGCCGGTCGCGCGCAGCCAGCCGGCGCCCTTGGTGAACTTCAGCAGGTCGCCGGCGAGGCCGGGGGCGGGGTTCCAGGTCCGGTCGGGGGCGATGACGAGGGTGCGCTGGACGTTGGGCGCCTCACCGGCGATCACCGCGGTCTCGGCGAGGAACCGCTGCTCGGTGAGCACCGTGCCGCCGGGGGTCCGCGAGTTCGCGCTGACGATGTCGTTCAGGCCCGAGTCGTAGATCAGCGTCTTGCGGGTGCCCTGGTGCGCCGTCTGGATCGCGCTGGTGGCGTTCGCGGGCGCGCCCGCGGCCGGGTCGCCGAACTGGAGGTCGCTCATCAGGAACGACCCGCCGTTCTTGAGGCCGTACTTGGCGAGCGCGTCGAGCGTGTCGGGGCCGGCGACGCCGTACGGCGGCCACGCGTAGTGCGCGTCGGGCGCGCGGCCGAGGACGTCCGACGCGACGCGGGTGTTGCGCGGGTCGAACGCGGTCGCGAGCGGGCCCGTCATCTTGTTGCGGGCGAGCGCCACGGCGTCGGGGTCGGCGTACGGGAGGGTGAAGTAGCGGCCGCCCTTGGCCGCGTTCCGCAGCGCGGTGAGCCAGGTGCCCGCCGCGTCGCTCTTCTTCATCGTCTTGGCGGCGGTCTGCCCGCCGGGCGTCAGCACGTGGTAGCCGTGCTGCGCGATCTCCTGGACGTCGTCGAGGAGCGCCGGGTCGATCGCCCAGGTCACGGGGGTCTTGGGGTTGGCCGCGGCGGCGCCGACCAGGTCGTTCAGCCGGCCGTTGCCGGCGACCTCCGCGGCGAGCCGGTCGTCGAGGAAGACCGAGTCGCCGGCGCGGTGCTGCTGGTCGGCGAGCGGCAGCACCCAGCCGACGGCGACGGGCTTGAAGTGCGTCTGCCTCGGCATGAACGTCACGAACGTCGTCACGCCGCCGACGACCTGCTGCGCGGAGTTGAGGACCTCGACGCCGACCGGGTAGACGCCGGGCGTGGCGCCGGGCGGGACCAGGCGCAGCGCCTTGACCGGGATCTTGAACTGCCAGTCCTGCCTGCCGCCGGCGGCGGCCGCCTGCGGGATCTGCTTGGCCTGGCCGGGGAAGGGGAGCTGGTTCGCCGTCATCCCGGCGTACTGGTCGAGCTGGCTGCGGCTGGTGATCGGCTGGCGGCCGAAGCGGAGGCGCACGGTGGCGCCGGCGATCGCGTGCCCGGACCGGTTCTGCGCCGTGCCCCGGAGATCGAGCGTGGAGCCGGCCTTGAGCGGTTTGGGGCTGACCTTGGTCAGCGCGAGGCCGACCTGGGCGCGGGCGTGCGCCTGGTCGGGGGTCTGCGCCGCGCCGGGCGAGCCGGGCTGCGCGGCCTGCGGCCCCGCGGCCCCGGGCTGAGCCGCCTCGGGTTGCGCGGCCTCGGGTTGCGCCGCTTCGGGTTGCGTGGCATCGGGCTGTGCGGCCGCGCCCGGGAGGAGCGCGGCGTCGGCCGTGCCGGGGAGCGCGGCGGTACCGGGCGCGGCGGCGAGCGCGGGGCCCGCGCCCACCGCGAGCCAGGGCAGCAGGGCGGCCAGCGTCACCGCGCGTCTGACCGCTCTCACGCCGTGCCCGCCCTCACGCCGTGCCCGCTGACAGGTCCGCCCGGCGGCCGCCCGGCGCCGGGCCGGCCTCGGAGCGGAGGTCGTTTTCCCGCACCACGGCCCCGATGGTAGTCGGGACCGGCCGGGCGGCGGACTTCCGAGGCGGATCAGCCCACCGGATGGCGCCGTCCGGGCGTGTTCGGCCCGCCGCGCCGCGGCGCGGGCGCCGGGACGCCCGCCGCGGCGTCCAGGTCGACCGGCTTGGCCTGGCACAACGCGGCGAGGTCGGGGCGGCGGATGCCGAGCGCCGTGGGCGGCGCGGCCGGGGGGGGGGTGTCGTCGCCGGGGGCGGGGGGGGCGGGCCCCCCCCCCCCACGGCCACGACTCAGCCGCGCGCCGCGTACGCGGGGACGGTCCCGCGCACCCGCCGAGCCGGATCGCTCATACGTTCGCCGCCGCGCTCAGCGCCCGCGCGGTCAGCACGGACGCCAGGTGCGTCCGGTATTCGGCGGACCCGTGCAGGTCCGCGGGCGGCTCGGTGCCCTCGGCGGCGCGCGCGGCGGCGGCCTGGAACGCCTCCCGCGACGCCGCCCGCCCCCGGACGGCCTCCTCGACCCCGCTCGCCCGGACCGGCGCCGGCCCCATGTTGGTCAGCGCGACGCGGGCGTCCTCCACGGTGTCCCCCGACCGGCGCACCGCGCAGGCGACACCCACGATCGCCCACGCCTGCGCCGTCCGGTGGAACTTCTCGTAGTGCACGCCCCAGCCCGCGCCGAGCTTCGGCACCCGGACGCCGACCAGCAGCTCGTCCGGCTCCAGCGCCGAGGTCATCCAGTCGACGAAGAACTCCGCCGCCGGGATCTCCCGCTCGCCGCGCACCGACCGGGCCAGCAGCACCGCGTCCAGCGCCAGCGCGACCGCCGGCAGGTCGCCCGCCGGGTCCGCGTGCGCCAGCGACCCGCAGAACGTGCCGCGGTGCCGGACCGCCGGGTCCGCGACCGTCTCCGTCGCCCGCGCGAGCAGCGGCAGGTGCTCGCGCACCAGCGGGTCGCCGACCACCTGGTGGTGCGTCGCCATCGCGCCGATGACCACCGCGCCGCCGTCGTCGCGGATCTCCCGCAGCCCGTCCAGCCGGCCGAGGTCGATGAGCGCGTCGGGGTAGGCGAGCCGCATCCGCAGCAGCGGCATCAGGCTCTGCCCGCCGGCGAGGACCTTCGTGTCCTCGCCCGCGTCGGCGAGCGCCCGCGCGGCGTCGTCCACCGACGCGGGCCGCACGTAGTCGAACGTCGCGGGGATCACTGGGCACCTCCGGCCGATCCGAGGCCGCCGCCCGCGCCGGGCTCGGCCGTGTCGGGCGTGGACTCCGAGCGGAGCGCGCGCCACACGCGCTCCGGCGTGCACGGCATCGGGACGTCGTCCACGCCGAACGGGCGCAGCGCGTCCACGACCGCGTTCACGACCGCCGGGGTCGAGGCGATCGTGCCCGCCTCGCCGACGCCCTTCACGCCCATCGGGTTGGACGTCGCGGGCGTCTCGGTGCGGTCGGTCGTGAACGACGGCAGGTCCGCCGCCGACGGGATCAGGTAGTCGGCCATCGTCGTCGTCGTGAGGTTGCCGTCCGCGTCGTACACGGCCTCCTCGTACAGCGCCTGCGCGATGCCCTGCGCCAGCCCGCCGTGCACCTGCCCCTCGACGATCAGCGGGTTCACGACCTTGCCGACGTCGTCCACCGCGACGTACTTGCGGATCCTCACCATCCCGGTCTCGGTGTCGACCTCGGCCGCGCACAGGTGCGTGCCGTGCGGGAAGGAGAAGTTGTCCGGGTCGAACGTCGCGTCGGAGTCCAGCGACGGCTCGATCCCGTCCGGCAGGTCGTGCGCCGCGAACGCGGCCAGCGCGACCTCCTGCAGCGTCCGGCCCTCCTGCTGGACGCCCCGGACGCTGAACCGCCCGTTCTCGAACTCCAGGTCCTGCTCGGACGCCTCCAGCAGGTGCGCGGCGACCTTCCGGGCCTTGTCGACGACCTTGTCGCACGCCGAGTACAGCGCCATCCCGCCGACCGCCAGCGACCGCGACCCGTAGGTGTCCATGCCCTTGTGTGACACGGCCGTGTCGCCGTGCAGCACCTTCACGTCCTCGAACGGGACGCCGAGCCGGTCCGCGGTGATCTGCGCCCACGCCGTCTCGTGGCCCTGCCCGTGCGCGGACGACCCCGTGACGACCTCGACCTTCCCGGACGGCAGCACCCGGACGGACGCGTGCTCCCAGCCGCCCGCGCCGTACGACAGCGACCCCAGCACCCGCGACGGCGCCAGCCCGCACATCTCCGTGAACGTCGACACCCCGATGCCGAGCTGCACCGGGTCACGGCGTTCCCGCCGGTCCGCCTGCTCCGCGCGCAGCTTGTCGTACTCGAACAGTTCGAGGGCCTTGTCCGTCGCCGCCTCGTAGTTCCCGCTGTCGTAGGTGAGGCCGGCGATCGTGTCGTACGGGAACTCCTCGTGCGCGATCCAGTTGCGGCGCCGCACCTCGATCGGGTCCATGTCCAGCTCGGCGGCCAGCTCGTCCATCAGCCGCTCGATCGCGAACGTCGCCTCGGGGCGTCCCGCGCCCCGGTACGCGTCCGTCGGCGTCTTCGTCGTGAACACGCCCGAGCACGTGAAGGAGTAGGCGTCCATCTTGTAGATGCCGTTGAACATGAACGCGCCCAGCAGCGGGATGCCCGGCGTCACCAGCATCAGGTAGGCGCCCATGTCGGCGAGCAGCTCCACCTTCAGGCCGCGGATCCGCCCGTCCCGCTCCGCCGCGAGCGTCAGCCGCTGGATCTGGTCGCGGCCGTGGTGGACGGTCATGTTCCCCTCGCTGCGCGACTCCGTCCACTTCACCGGACGGCCCAGCCGCCGCGCCAGCAGCAGCGCGAGGACCTCCTCGCCGTACACCTGGAGCTTGGACCCGAACCCGCCGCCCACGTCCGGCGCGACGACCCGGATCCGGTGCTCGCCGATCCCGGTGACCGTCGCCAGCATCAGCCGCAGGATGTGCGGGATCTGCGTCGCCGAGTACAGCGTGAACTCGTCGCCCTCCGGGACGCACAGCACCGACCGCGGCTCCATCGCCGTCGGGATCAGGCGCTGCTGCACGTACCGGCGCTCCAGCACGACCGGCGCGTCCCGCATCGCCGCGTCCAGGTCCCCGTTCTCGAACACCCACGTGTACGAGGTGTTCGTCCCGAGGTCCTCATGGACCAGGTCGGCGCCGTCCGCGACCGCCGCCTCCATGTCGACCACGGCGGGCAGCGGCTCGTAGTCGACGTCGATCTCCTCCAGCGCGTCGAACGCCGCGTACCGGTCGCGCGCGACCACGCACGCCACGGGCTCGCCGACGTACCGGACCTCGTCCACGGCCATCGGCGGATGGTCCGGATGCTTCATGTCCTCGGTGACGACCCACGCGCACGGCAGCGCCCCCTGCTCGTCCGCGAAGTCGGCGCCGCTGAGCGCCGCCACCACCCCGGGGCGGCTCCTCGCCTGCGCGACGTCCACCCCGGCGATGCGCGCGTGCGCGTGCGGGCTGCGCAGGAACGCCACGTACAGCGTCCCCGCCGGCGCCATGTTGTCGGTCCATTTCGTCCGCCCGGTGATCAGCCGGGCGTCCTCCGACCGTTTCCGGGGCGAGCCCATCTCCTTCGCGGGGCCCTCGGCCGTCGCGGTCATGGCGTCACCTCCCGCTCCTGCGCGGGCGTCCGCATGTCCGCCGCGGCGCGCCGGACGGCCTTCACGATGTTCTGGTAGCCGGTGCACCGGCACAGGTTGCCCTCCAGCCCGTCCCGGACCTCCTCCTCGGACGGGTCGGGGTTCTCCCGCAGCAGATCGATCGACGCCATGATCATGCCGGGGGTGCAGTAGCCGCACTGGAGCGCGTGCTCCTCGTGGAAGGCGCGCTGCATCGGATGCTCCGCGCCGCCGATCCCCAGCCCTTCGACGGTCGTGACGTCACTGCCGTCGGCCTGGACGGCGAGCACGGAGCAGCTCTTGACGCTCATCCCGTCCATCAGGACGGTGCAGGCTCCGCAGTTGCTGGTGTCGCACCCCACCGGGGTGCCGACTTTCCCCAGCCGGTCGCGCAGATAGTGGACGAGAAGAAGCCGCGGTTCGACGTCGTCCTCGTACGTCGCACCGTCGACCTCGACACGGATACGTGGCATGCGTTTCTCCCAGGGACGTCTCGGGGTGGACCGGAGAGAGGACGTCCCCGGGCGGAGCGCGCTGGTCTGGCCACGTCATCGGGGCCCCGCCTCTCTGGAGCACTCCGCGGCGTGCCTGCCGGAACCGCTCCGCGACATGCGACCTTACGAAGGTATGCCGCGGTTGAATCGCGTACTAGACCCCGACGTGGCTTATTTGTCCCGGGACGGCGGGAGTTTCGGTCCTAGTGCACGCGCAGCAGCACCGGCCAGGTGTCCGGCCCGACGACCCCGTCCGCCGTGACGCCGCCCCACTTCTGGACGGCCTTCACCGCCGCCTCCGTGGTGTCGTCGAAGTTCCCGTTGACGGACACCTCGGGATGGCTGCGCGCCAGCAGCAGCCCCTGCACGCTCTCGACGTGCTCGCCCGTGTCGCCCTTGCTCACCTGCGGCAGCTTGTTCACGATGGCCTCCGTCCAGTCGTCGCCGTTGTAGTCGGGCCGTCCGTAGCCCGCGATCACGTCCGCGCCGCGCACCCTGCGCTTGCAGGCGTCGGAGGTGTTGCCCTCGATCGTCTGGACCCGTCCGCCGCCGAGCGCCTTCTCGACCACGCCGACGTGGTCGATCGCGGAGATGCTGTTGGACGCGCCCCAGTCGAAGAAGACGATGTCGCCCGGCTTCGCCGCGTCGACCCGCGCGGTCGTGCCGGCGTGCCAGCGCCCGGCCTTCTGGAAGTCCTCGGCGTGCCAGACGGTGTACGCGCGGTCGCCGCCGAGCAGGACGGCGTCCGCGTTGCCGCTGTGCCGCGCCCAGTAGGTGATCGCCATGTCGCACCAGGACGCCTTGAGGAACTCGTCCCCGTGCCGGGCGGCGTACTCCTTGGTGATGGTGTTCGGACGGCCCGACATCCCGAGGGACTTGCGGGCCTCCGCCAGCATGCTCGCCGCCGTCATGAGAGCCCCTCCCCGCGGTGGATCCCGTCCTCGTCGGGCTCTCCGTACAGCTCGCGCAGGACCCGGTCCTCGTCGGGCTCCGTCGCGCGGTCGACGCCGGGGTTCACGTCGACCCGGTCCATATGCGACGCCTCCGCGGCGTCCGTTCGTGCTTCGGGGGTCACTGTCACTCCTCGCCGGTCGCGACCGCCCCCGTTCCGTGGGCGATCACCAACCGACCGTAATCGGATGCCCCCTACTTTTCCGGTTTTCCGCCCTATTCACCTCGACACCGTCTGACCTGCCCCAAGGGCCGCCCCATCGTCACCCGCGGGTGAGCGGACGGCGCCCGGCCGGAGCGCGGGCGCCGTCCCGGACGTCACTCGTCGTCCGACTGCGGTGGGGACGTGGTCGTCGAGGTGCCGGACAGCGACCCGTTCGCGGAGCCGGGCGACATCCCGCTGGACGCGCCGCTGACCTCGTTGATGATGTCGCTGCCCGGGCTGCCGTCGCCCTTGGCGAGGTTGAACGAGCGGTCGATCTCCAGCCAGCTGTCGTCGCCGGCGTCGTCGCCGGTGTTGTTGAACGCGCTGACGAGGCTGTCCCCGTGCGCGGCCGGGGCCGCCGGGGCGGACGGGGAGGAGGACGCCCAGGTGACGCCGGCCGTCGCGGCCGCGGCGGTGCAGGTGAGGGCGGACAGGACCAGAAGCCTGATGAGCATGCGCATGGTGACCCCTTTATTCGTGGACGGGCGAATCTCGTGGACGATGAATCTCGTGGACGCCGAATCCCGTGGACGACGGAATTCGCGCGGAACGGAACCCGTGAAGGACGGGAATCGTGCAAGGACGAAACATCGCGGCGACTCCCGGATGGGGAATCACCGCGATGGGCGAATGCCGGTGTTCGGAAGGCTCAGGCGGGGGAGCCCGCCATCTTCCGGCCGTTCGGCCGGTGGTGCCGGCTGATGTTGCGTTCGAGCAGTTCGATGGACTCCTTGACGCCGACGGCGTCCGGCGTCATCTCGGGCAGCCGGCCGTCGGCGCCCTTCAGTTCGAGCAGCGCCGCGTCCATCGCGCTCTGCGCCGCGAACAGGCACGGCGTGCTGTAGATCGCCACGTCCACGCCGAGCTCGGTCAGCTCGGGCAGCGAGATGCGCGGCGACTTGCCGCCCGCGATCTGGTTGAACAGCAGCGGCTTGCCGCCGATCACCGACCGGACCCGGCGGATCCAGTCGACGCTGCGGACGCCGTCGACCAGGATCACGTCGGCGTCGGTCTCGGCGAGGGCCTGCGCGCGGCGCAGGATCTCGTCCTCGTCGGTGGCGTCGGTGCGGGCGACCACCACGAGGTCGCTGCGCGTGCGCAGCACCATGTCGAGCTTCTCGAGGTACTCCGGCAGCGGGAGGATCCGCTTGCCGTCGACGTGCCCGCAGCGGCGCGGCCGCTGCTGGTCCTCCAGGATGACGCCGGAGGCGCCGATCATCTCCAGCTGCTCGACGACGTGGCAGGCGACCTCCGGGTCGACGTACCCGTCGTCGATGTCGACCAGCAGGTGCCGGCCGGGGAAGGCGAGCCGCAGCCGCTGCACGAACGCGACGAGGTCCGGCCAGGCGATGAAGCCGATGTCGGGCAGCCCGTAGTGCGACGCGGCGAACCCGAATCCGGACACGAAGAGGCCGTCGTAGTGCTTCGCGGCGACGGAGGCGGAGAACATGTCGAACACTCCGATGAGCGGGGTGACCCCCTCCGACATGATCTCGCGTCGTAGCTCGTCTCCGTAATTCACGTATCACTCCTCTGTTCTGGGGTGTGGCAGGCCCGGTGCCGCGCGGGCACCGGGCCGGGGGAACTGTCACGCCTCGAACAACGCGGATGTGTCGCTATTCCGCGTCGCGATTAGTTACTCATCCAGAACGTATAGGAGGGGTAAAGTGAATGTAGCGGTCCACTAAAAACCGGTCATGCATCGCCGGTAATGAAGTGGCATATGGTGATTTGTAAAAGGCGTCGTCTAGGGGGCGACGTCGACCGGCGCGCTCGGGGCGTCCTGCTGCGCCGACGGGGCCGGGCGCAGGACGAGGAACGCCAGCACGGCCGCGGCGACGCCGGCGACCACGCCGACGACCGCGATGGTGGCCATCGAGTCGGTGAACGCGTCGCGCGCCGCCGCCGCGAGCCCGGCGTCGCCCTTGGCCGCCGCGACCGCGAGCGCGTCGCCGATGGACTCGCGCGCCGCGCCGGTCACGCCGTCCGGCATGTGGCTGGAGAACGCCGCCGACAGGACGCTGCCGAGCACCGCGACGCTGAGCGCCTGCCCGACCTGCTGGACGGTGTCGTTGACCGCCGAGCCGACGCCGGCGCGCTCGGGCGGCAGCGCGCCGAGCAGCGTCCCGTACGCCGCGGGCCCCATCGTCCCGCTGCCCATCCCCATGACGACCAGGGCGACGGCGAGCTTGGGGTAGCCGTCGCCGGGCGACAGCGTCGCCAGCACGCCGAAGCCGGCCGCGAGCAGCAGCAGGCCGGCGGCCACCGCGACGCGGGCGCCGAGCTTCTTGTCGACCACCACGCCGACCCCGTTGAACGCCATCGCGGCGACCATCAGCGGGATGAACGCGGCGCCCGCCTTCAGCGGGCTGTACTCCAGGACGAACTGCAGGTACTGGGTGAGCGCGAGCAGCAGCCCGCCCGCCGAGAACGACATCAGCACCACCGAGAGGCTGGCGCCGCTGAAGTTGCGGTCCCGGAACAGGCCCATCGGCAGCATCGGCTCCGCGCAGCGCCGCTCCCACAGCCCGAACGCGGTGATCATGACGACCGCGACGACGAACCCGCCGATGGTGCGGCCGGACGACCAGCCGTCCCGCGCCGTCTCGATCACGCCCCACACGAGGGCGGTCATCCCGGCGGTCGACAGCACGGCGCCGACCACGTCCGGGCGGACGGCCGGGCCGCGCGACTCGGGGATGATCAGCAGCGCGGCGACGACCCCGAGGACCGCGATCGGGATGTTCAGCAGGAACACCGAGCCCCACCAGAAGTCGCGCAGCAGCAGGCCGCCGACCAGCGGGCCCGCGACGGCGCCGACCATCAGCACCGAGCTCCAGATGGCGAGGGCCTTCTTGCGCTCCTCGTCGTCGAAGACGGTGGTGAGGATCGACAGGGTGCCGGGCATCAGGAACGCGCCGCCGATGCCCATCAGCGCCCGCGCGGCGATGAGTTCGCCGGACGAGTCGGCCAGCGCGGCGAGGCCGGACGCGCCGCCGAACAGGATGAGGCCGGTGACGAGGCCGCGGCGGCGCCCGAACCGGTCCGACAGGGCGCCCGCGGTGAGCAGGAGCCCGGCGAAGACCAGCATGTAGGCGTCCAGGATCCACTGGATGTCGGAGTTGCTCGCGTGCAGGTCCTCGACCAGCGACGGGATCGCGACGTTCAGCACCGTGTTGTCGATGACGACCACGAGAAGGCTGAGGCAGAGCACGCCGAGGATCACCCAGCGGCGCGGATTGCGGGCGGACATGGCATCCCCGTTCGTACGGCGATCGAATTTTCGCACACTGTACTAACTTTGGTACGGCGTTCGTCAACCGATAATCTGGGGCGGCCGAGCATCCCCTGGTCAGAAGGACGTCGCATGGCCCCTGAAACCGATCCCGTCGCCGGCTCGGTCTGGCTGCGCCCCGGCCGTCCCCGCCGGGGCCGCCCGCAGCTCAGCCGCGAGGAGATCGTCGGCGCCGCCGTCGCGCTGCTGGACGCCGAGGGCATCGAGGGCTTCAGCATGCGCCGCCTCGCCGCCAGCATCAGCGCGGGCGCGACCTCGATGTACTTCTACGTCGCCAACAAGGACGAGCTGCTGGAACTCGTCGTCGACGAGATCCTCGGCGAGGTCGAGATCCCCGACCCGGACCAGGTCGGCTGGCGCGAGGCGGCGGCCGGGACCGTCCGCGCCTTCCGCGCGGTCCTGCTCCGCCACTCCTGGGTGCTCGGCCTGTTCGGCAACCACCCCGCCATCGGCCCGAACGCGATGCGGGTCAGCGACCGCACCATCGCGCTGCTGACCGCCGCCGGCCTGTCCGGCGCGGAGGTCAGCTGGGCGAGCAACCTGCTGATGTCGCACGCCATCGGCTACGCGACGTCGGACGCCGCGCTGGAGCGCGCCACCCGCGACGCCGGGAAGTCGCCCGCCGACCTCGTCGAGCAGCTCCGCCCGTTCGTGGAGCGCGTCGCCGACGACTACCCCAGCTACGCCGCCTGGTGGCGGGAGAACCCGACCATCCGCGTCGAGCCGGACGTCAGCTTCGAGTTCGGCCTCGAACGGATCCTCGACGGCCTGGAAGGCTGGCTCAAGCGGAAGTCCTGACCGCTCAGCGCCGCGCGCCGGGCAGCTTCTGCGCCGGAGGGGTGTCGGTCCATCCGGCCGTCCGCTGCACCGCGTAGTACTGGGCGCTCCCGGCGGGCACCCGGCTGTTGGCCGTCCCCGGCCGCACCACCACGGCCCGGCTCGCCATCAGGAAGTCCTCGGACGGGCTGAGCAGGATCTGCCATTGCAGGGTCCCGAGGTCACCGGTGGTCTCGTCCATCGCGACGCCGAGCGCCGGGCGCCCGAGCGGGTCGCGGACCGTGCCGAGGTCCCGCACGCCCGGCAGCCCCGCGAGCATCCGGTACACCGCCGCCCGCAGCGCCTGCGACGGCTGCGACACCGGATCGCTGAGCAGGCCCGGCGCCTCCCGGAACAGCCACGCGTCCGGGTCCTTCGGCAGGCCGCCGTGGTCGCGGATCCAGGTCAGCATCGCCGTCCGCAGCCGGACCGGGTCCGTCGGCAGCCGCGCCGGGTCCCCCTCGAAGATCCGGTCGTCGGGCCGCGGGCCCTCCGGGACGTCCGGGATCGCGATGCCCATGTCCGGGTCCGGGTTCTCGTTCTGCCGCGGCGACCCGTCCAGCCGGTACTGCCGGGCGTCGGCCGGGGTCACCGGCCGCAGCCGCACGCCGCCGATGTCGTAGGAGTGCACACCGTCCCCGTCGACCGGGTCGCGCGGCAGCCATGTCTCCGTGGGGAACGTCGCGAGCAGCGTGTACCGGTGGCCGCGGTGGTCGCGCTGGATCAGCTGCCCGACCTCGCCCTCCGCGTGCCAGAACCGCTTCGGCTCGGTTCGGTCGGCCTTCTCCGCCGCGGCCATCAGCACCGCGTGCGCCGGCCCGGACGTCACGAACCGCTGCCGGGGGATGGGCTCGGGCGCCAGCGCGTTCCACGCCACCACCGCCGCGGCCGCCACCGCCGCCACGGCGGCGGCCGTTCCGGGCAGCGCCCACCTCGGCCGCGTCCGCGGGCTCCACCTCGGGCGCCACCGGCCGCGCCGCCGGGCGGTGATGCCCCGCAGCACCGCCTCCTCCCGCTCCCCGTACTCCAGGTCCTCCGCGCGCACCGGGTTCGCGGCGGCCAGCAGGCCGTCCAGGTCGTTCATCGTGCCGCCTCCTCTGCGGGACTGGTGTCGTCGGTGAGCAGGGCGGCCAGGCGTTTGCGGGCGCGATGCACCCGCACCTTGAACGCCGCCGCGGAGCAGCCCGCCACGAAGGCGGCCGAAGGGTGGTCGAGCTCCTCCCAGCCGACCAGCATCAGCGCCTCGCGGTCGGCGTCCGGCAACCGCCACAGCGCCTCTCGCAACCGCACCTCCTCGACCACGCCCGCCGCGTGGTCGGGCGCGTCCTCGTGGTGGAGGGCCAGCCGCCCGGCCAGCCGGTCGCGCCGCCGCCGGGACCGCCGGTCGTTGTTCAGGCAGTTGTGCGCCGCCCGGTAGAGCCAGGGCAGCGGATCCTCGGGCAGCCGGTCGATGTGCCGCCACGCCGCGGTGAACGCCTCCGCCACCACGTCGTCCGCGCGTGCCTCGTCCGTCCTGCGCAGCACGTACGCCCGCACACGCGCGTGGTGCCGTCTGAACAGCACCGTGAACCGTTCCGCCGCATCGTCCGCCACTCCGACTCCAAACCCGAGATGGGGTCCCTCACCCCTAAAGGTCCGCGGAGCCCGCGCGGGTTACCGCCGGTACCGGGCCGCCGGGCCAGGTCGGCGGATCGGGGGGCGGCCGGTCCGGCGCGGTGTCAGGGGGACGGGGTGCCGCAGGTCTTGGTGATGTCGTCGGTCGCCTTGCTGAAGCGGATCGCCTCGGAGTCGGACAACAGGTTCCGGCCGGTCTCGTCACCGCCGCTCTTCTTCAGCTTCGCGCCCACGTCCAGGACGACGTCGACCTGCCCGGCCAGGTGGTCGTCCTTCAGCTTCGGCCGGACGCGGCGCAGGGCGTCGATGATCCCCTGGACGTCGTCCGACTTCGCCGGGGTGCGCAGTGCGGCGGTGATCTTCGCGCAGTCGGCCTTCCGGTGGTCGCCTCCGCCGCCGGAACAGCCGGGGACGAGGAGGCACAGGGCGAGCGCCGCCACGGGCGGGACGAGGGTGCGCACGGGGTTCACAGGGACGATGATCCCAGGTCGTGGACTGTGCCCCGATCTGCGGGGTATGTGCGTTACGTGTTCGCCAGGTACCTGATCGTGACGGCGGTGCTCACCGTGATCGCGTACGTCCTGATCACCCGCTGACCGCCACCGGCCGCCGGAGGCCGCGCCGTGCCGGGGGCGCGGCCTCCGGAGCCCTTCAGCGGGCGGGGTTCAGCGTCTCGGTGTGCAGGACCTTTCCGTCCAGGTCGCGCAGACGGACGGTGAGCGCCGCCGAATCCGCGTCGATGTCGACCTCGCCGAAGAACTGGTAGCCCTCGGCGGGCGAGGTGTTGGCGTGCGGCGGCGCCTGGACGAATTTCGCCACCAGCCCGAACGTGCCGTCGAGGGCGTTCGGGCCGAACGCGCCGGCGTTCAGCGGGCCGGAGACGAATTCCCAGAACGGGTCGAAGTCCTTGAACGCCGCCTTGGACGGGTCGTAGTAATGGGCGGCCGTGTAATGGACGTCGGCCGTCAGCCAGACCGTGTTGCGGACATGGTTCCTCTTGATGTCGGAGAGGATCCCGGCGATCTCGCGCTCGCGGCCGAGCGGCGCGCCGGCGTCGCCCTGCGCGGCCGCCTCCTGCGCGGTGCCGTCGGGGACGACGAGGCCGATGGGCAGGTCGTTCGCGATGATCTTCCAGGTGGCGCGGGAACGGCGGAGCTCGCTCTTCAGCCAGGCGGCCTGCTCGGCGCCGAGCAGGCCGTCGCGCTGCGTCGGGGAGTCGTCCGCGTCGTTCGGCGACTTGTACGTGCGCATGTCCAGCATGAACACGTCGAGCAGCGGGCCGTAGGAGATCTTGCGGTAGATGCGCCCGCCCTTCGCCGCCGGAATGGCGATCGGCGTGTACTCGAAGGCGGCGCGGCGGGCCCGCGCTGACAGCACGTCCACCCGCTTCTCCGTGTACTGCGGCAGGTCCAGGATCTCGCCGGGGTACCAGTTGTTGAGCGTCTCGTGGTCGTCCCACTGGTACAGCATCGGGACCTGGGCGTTGAACGCGCGGAGATTGGCGTCTTCCAGGTTGTA
Organism: Spirillospora sp. NPDC046719; assembly: GCF_040645715.1. Lineage (NCBI taxonomy): Bacteria > Bacillati > Actinomycetota > Actinomycetes > Streptosporangiales > Thermomonosporaceae > Spirillospora > Spirillospora sp. NPDC046719. The sequence continues at coordinate 23,319 of NZ_JBEYYT010000070.1, forward strand.
GCGGAACTGGCCGCGGTATTCGGCGAGGGTCTGCGCGACGGCGGACTTCTCCGGGGTGGTGAGATTGCGCCACGTGGACCCGTCCGGCAGCTTCACCGTTTCGGAGAGCGGGCCGTCCGAATAGACCAGGTCGCCGCTGCACAGGAAGAAATCGGGGTCGACCGCGGCCATCGCCTTGAAGATGCGGTAGCCGCCGAGGTCGGGGTTGATGCCCCAGCCCTGCCCGGCGAGGTCGCCGGACCAGACGAACCGGATGTCCCGGCGGGTGCGCGGCGCCGTGCGCAGCCTGCCCGCCACCGGCTCGGACGCCAGGCCTCGGTCCAGGTCGTCCAGCCGGACCCGGTAGTGCAGCTCGCGGCCGGGCGGCAGGCCCCGCAGGAACGCCTTGCCGGTCAGGTCGGTGTCCGGGGTGAGGACGGGACCGCGCAGGGTCCGGGCGTTGCGGAAGTCGGGGCGGTCGCCGATCTCGACGAGCATCCGGGCGGGCCGGTCCGAACGCGCCCAGATCACGGCCTCGTTCGCGGTGACGTCGCCGCTCTGCACGCCGTGGGTGAGCCGCGGGCGGCCCGTCCGCAGCAGGCCGGCCGCGCGCGCCGGGCCGTCGTTCAGCAGGGCAAAAGCCGCTCCCGCGGTCGTCACGAGACCACCGCGCAGCACGGTCCGCCGGTCCATCGCAGACTCCGTTCCTTGATCCGTTACCGGACGGATGGTGACGGACCGGGACGGATCACGGGTGCACGGCGGGTGAACGGAGGCGTTCGGCTTGACAACCGTTGGTCACGGAGTGTCTCCTTGTTCCCATGCCAGCGCGCGTTCCCGCCGACAGCCCCGTGGCCCTCCGCCGCGTGGCCAGCGCGCTGTGTCCTGCCTGTAGCCGCTGATCATCCCGTTGCTCCCGGGTGGCGCTCACCCGGATCCGGCTCACACCAGGACATTCAGGACATGGTTCCCGATCTCACTATGCGTGGCCAGGACGACCCGCACGGCCGCACCGTCACCGCCCGCCCGCCCACCGTCGGGCAGCTCGCCGCCCGCGTCCGTGAACTGGCCGGTCACCCGTCCGGCTGGTGGCGCCGCGTCGTCTTCGACGAGGCCGGCCCGGTCCGCGTCGCGCTGGACGCTCCGGACGGCGTGCGGCTGTGGCTGACGACATGGCCGCCCGGCCACGGCGCGACCGTGCACGGGCAGGTCAGCACGCTGATCGCCGGCGAGCTGGCGGAGGTCGCGATGGCCGCGGACGGCGTCACGGAGCGGCCGCTGCGCGCCAACCGGATCCGCGTCCACGGCGGCCCGCAGACGTTCACGAACCCGGGCCCCGCCTTCGCCGTCAGCCTCCACGCCGCCTAGCGGCCGACCGCACGGGCGCCGCGAAGGCCCGCGCGGGTCAGCGGCGGTGGAGGGTGTCCCGGGGGCCGTTCCGCCAGCTGACGACGAGCGCGCCGGACCGCAGGACGGCGCGGCCGCTCGTCCGGGTCCGGGAGCCTTTCGCGCAGGTCAGCTCGATCCGCGCGGACGCGTCGATGGTGCCGCTGCAGAACCCGGGGGAGTTCAGCGCGGCCGCGCCCCGGTAGAGGTAGAGGGCGACCTTCTCGCCGCCCTTCGCGGACGTCCAGGTGCCGTCCAGCACGGTCTTCTTCTCCGCGCCGGGGCGGACGCCGTTGGTGACGACCGCCCCGGGCCTGGTCGGAAGCGGGGCGCTGCGGGAGGCGCCCCCGGACGGAGCGGTGCCCCCGCCGGACGGCGCGGCGCCGTCGTCCGAGCCGCTGCAGCCGGACGCCAGCAGGGCCAGGACGGCGAGACCGGCGAGACCGGCGAGGGCGGACCTCCGCATGTGCGCTCCTTCGGTGGTGCGGTGAGGTCAGTGCCGGGCCTTCAGCCGGAGCGTGACCTTCTTCGGGGCCTTGGCGACGTGCGCGGGCTTCTTCGCCGTCCGGGCCTTCTTGAGGAACTGGGTGGCCTTCGCCTTGGCCGTGGCGGACGGGGCGAGCCCCACCGGGACGTTGCTCGGGTTGATGCCGCCCGCGAGGCTCAGCACGCCGGTGAGCGACATGGAGTTCTTCGACTCGGGCGACGGCAGCCCCATCATCTGGTTGATGACGCCGTCGAGGATGCCGAACGGGCCGCAGCCCTTCGCGGCGGGCACGGCGACGGGCGCGCTGATCGAGACCTGCGCGGCGATCCAGGAGATCGCGTCGTCGAACGTCGGGGAGCCCGCGCTGAACGTGGGGGACAGGCTCGCGTTCAGCGGGCCGATCACGCAGGACGAGCCGAGCAGCTGGTTGTTGAGGTGGATGTTCAGCGACGCGTTCGCGCCGATGCCGCCGGCCAGCGACACGTGGATCGGGCCGTTGAGGGACTGCGTGACCGTCAGCTTGTTGACGTCCCACATCGCGGCGGGCGACTGGCCGAGGATCGGGCCGACGAGCGGGAGCTGGCCGATGAGGCCGCCGGGCACGTCCACCGGCGCGGACTCGAGCTGCTGCCCGACGACCGGCGGGGCGAGCACCGGGTCGCCGGTCGCGTCGGCGGCGCCGAGGTAGCCGGTGATGCGGATCGCGCCGGCCGGGAGCGTCTGCTTGAACGAGCCGATGGTGACGGCGCCGCCGGTGGTGACCTGCGTCTGGCAGATCTGCCCGGCCGGGCAGCGGTTCATGAAGGCGGCGGCGCCGTTCGGGTAGGCGCCGGGGATGAACGCGGGGACGGCCGGGTTCGGGTTGGCGGCCGGCGGCGCGGACGGGTCGAAGCGGCCGATCAGCCCGCGGCCCGGCTCGGTGATCCACAGGTCGCCGCCGGGCGCCGCGGTGATCTGGGCGGGCGCGGACAGCGTCTTCGGCAGCCCGTACTCCTGGATCGCGCCGCTCACCGGGTCGACGCTCGCGACGTTGCTGGTCGCGGACTCGGTCACCCAGAGCCTGCCGTCCTTGCCGGCGGCGATGCCGAACGGGCGGGAGTCGGCGATGGGGGTGCCGTACTCCTGGATCTCGTGGGTGGCGGGGTCGATGCTGCCGACCTTGCTCACGCCGGGCTCGGTGAACCAGAGCTTGCCGTCCGGGCCGGCGACGATGCCGCCGAGCGCCGGCGACCCGTTCCCGCCGGACGGCGTCCGGTAGGAGGTGACGGCTCCGGTGGCCGGGTCCAGCCGGCCGATGGAGCCGGACTTGTCGGTGAACCAGACGGCCTGGTCGGGGCCGAGGGCGACGGTCGAGGGGGCGAGGCCGGTGGCGTAGGCGGTGACGTTCCCGGACGGGTCGATCCTGCCGAGGGCGCCGGAGTAGCCGCCGGTGAACCACATCGTGCCGTTCTGCCCGGCGGTGATGCCGGCGATCTGCCCGTTGGCGAAGTTCACGTCGCCGGTGGTCGGGAGTTCGTAGGCGGTGGACCTGCCGGTGGCGGCGTCGACGCGGCCGACGCGCGGGACGGAACCGGACAGGTCGGTGAACCAGACCGTGCCGTCCGATCCGGTGGCCATCCCGTCGGGGATGCCCGCCAGCTTCTGCGAGTTCTCCGGGACGGGGTACTGGGTGACCTTGCCGCCGGCGTCGACGTGCCCGATGCCGCCGGCGTTCGCGGCGAACCAGGCGCCCCCGTCGGCGCCGGCGGTGATGCCGACCGGCACGACGTCCCCGACGGGCAGCGCGGTCTCGGTCACCCCGCCGGAGTCGGCGGAGGCCGCGGGCGCGTTGAAGGCGGCCAGGGCGGCCGTCCCGAGGACCGCGGCCAGCGCCAGCGACCCCGTCCTGCTGTGCCGATGGCGCATGCCATCGCCTCCCTTGGCGAGAAGTCCCCCGAGGCGGATGAGAAGTGATCGCGCACACACAAGATCCACTGGACACTAGAAACCCGTAGGTTTTTCACGTCAACGGGATCGGCGATCCTCGTCCGCATCCGGTCAGCGGGACAACCGGGGCCGCGGCGCGCGTGTCCCGGACCTGCGAAGAGAGCAACTGCGTCAGTATTCGCTGGTCAGATAGGGGGAGGCCGCCTCGCGGCCGATCAGCGGCAGCAGGACGAAATAGGTGAGGGCCGGCAGCAGCGACGGCAGCTCCTCCGCCTCGCCGGTCTCCATCTGCACGTGGATCGCGCTGTAGATCCCGCCCACGATCGCGTCGATCACCGCGACCGGGACCGGCGGCAGCGACGGGTCCTCGAAGAACCCGCGGAACCGGGCGAGGTTGTCGATCCGCGCCTGCCGCACCTGCGGGCCCGCCGCGTTCACCTCCACCAGCGACGCCCGCGCGAACCGCGGCTCCGCCGCGAGGATCGCGAGCATCCTGCGCAGCGCCGCCCGGATCCCGTCCGGCCACGACGGCGCCGCCTCGTACGCCTCGGTCATCCGCCGCAGCAGGATGTCCATGCCGCGCTGGTAGGCGGCCAGGAAGCAGTCGTCGAGATCGGTGAAGTGCGTGTAGAACGTCTTCTTCGTGACGCCCGCGCCCTCGGTCACCCGCCCGATCGTCGTGTGCGCGAACCCGCGCTCCGACACCACCTGCACGAACGCGTCGATGAGCCGCTCGCGCTGGATGCCGGCGACCGTCTCGGGCGACAGCCCGTGCCGCCCCGGCTTGATCGCGCGGCCGGGATCCAGGGCGGACCGCGAGCCCGGCAGCACGTCCGTGCCGCCGGCATCCGGGACACCGGGCTGCCCTGCCATCACACCTCGATCCCCGATCACCTGCCGTTGGGATCACACTACTTCGCGTTCCCATCGGAGGGGGATGTCCCGGTGGTGCGGCACGGGTCACACAAAGAACGCCCGCACCTGTCCGGTGCGGGCGTTCCCCGTGGAGGGAGGGGCGGTGTGCGCGCGGGGCGCTTCCCGCGCCCCCGGTACAAGCCGGTCAGGCGGGGACGGGCTCGGCCGCGCGGTCGCGGGTCGGCGCCTCCTCGGTCCCGCCGGTCCCGCCGGTCCCGCCGGTCCCGCCGGTCCCGTCCGGCGTGGACGGGGCCGACGTCAGCTCCTTCGGCGGGCCGTTGAACACGGCCTCGTCCAGCAGCCCCTCGGACCGCGCGACCAGCACCGGGACGGTGAGCTGTCCGGTGACGTTCAGCGCCGTCCGGGCCATGTCGATGACCTTGTCGATCGCGATCAGGTAGCCGACGGCCTGCAGCGGCAGCCCCACCGTGGTGAGGGTCAGCGTCAGCGCGACCAGCGCCGGGCCGGGCGTGCCGCCGGTGCCGAGCTGCCCGATCACCGCGGCCAGCGCGATCAGCGCGTAGTCGGCGATGCCCAGGTGGACGCCGGTGTACTGGGCGACGAACACCGCCGCGACCGCCGGGTAGATCGCGCCGCAGCCGTCGAACTTGATCGTCGCGCCGAGCGGCTGCGCGAAGTTCGCGTACTCCCGCTGGACGCCGTTGCGCTCGATCGACACCCGCTGCGCGATCGGCAGCGTCGCCAGCGAGGACGACGACACGAAGCCGAACTGGATCGCCGGCCAGGAGTTGCGCAGGAACTTCAGCGGGCTCACCCGCCCGAACGCGCGCAGCAGCACCGGGTACCCGACCAGCAGCATGATCGCGACGGCCAGGTAGATCGCGCCGGTGAACTTCGCCAGCGGCGCGAGCGAGCTCGGCCCGTAGGTCGCCACGACCGAGCCGATCAGGAAGAACGACCCGATCGGGGTGAGCCGCACGACCCACCACACGACCTTCTGCATCACGACGTACAGGTCGTCGATGAGGCTCGTCAGCCGCTCGCCGCGCGGCCCGATCGCGACCAGCGCCGCGCCGAACAGCACCGCGAACGTCACGACGCCGAGCACGTTGCCGTCCGCCATCGCCTTGACGATGTTGGAGGGGAACAGGTTGTGGAGCACCTGCGTCCAGGTGACGGGGTCGGTGGTGGCGGACTCGCTGGCGAGCTTCCCGAGCCCCTGGCCCGGCTTGATCAGCAGCGCGACGGTCAGCCCGATCGCGGTCGCGATCGCCGACGTCACCACGAACCAGCCGAGGGTCTTCGCGGTGAGCCGCGCGACGCTGCCGACGCCCCGGAGCCGGCCGACGCTCACCACGATCGCGGCGAACACCAGCGGCACCACGACGACCTTCAGCAGGCTGACGTAGACGTCACCGAACGGGTCGAGCCAGTCGGCGGCGGTCTTCTCGCCGCCGCCGAAGTTGTTGATCAGGGCGCCGGCGGCGACGCCGAGCACCAGCGACAGCACGATCTGCTGCCAGAACTGCCATTTCCAGACACGCGGATTCATCGAGGGGTTCTCCAGGGCAGCCGTGGACCGGCTGGAAAAAAAGGGGACGAGCGGTGGGCGCGGAGAGGCTCAGCGGCTACACAGCACGCTGGCGAGGCGACACAGGTCCACGTGCAGCCGCGCCACCAGCAGGACGCTCTTCCCGGAGAACTTCACGAATCCTTCGAACAGCCACCCCTGGAGCGGATGTTCCCGGCCCCGGGGGTGACTCCCGTCACCTCAGCCGCCTGCGGCGGGACCGGGTCAGCACCCGGACGGTCCCGACGACCCCCAGCCCGATGAGCACGACCGGCGCCATCACCGCCGTCTCGACGGCGTCCCCGCCGGACAGCCCGTCGGCCAGGAAGATCCCCGCGAGCGCGAGGAAGAAGATCCCCGTGACCGGCCCGGCCGGGTCGAACCTCCGACGCCCCTCAGACACGGTGCACGTCCACGTCCCCGACCTTGCCGCGGATGCGCAGGTCGATCTCGGGCGGGTTCTTCACGGCCGTCCCCTCCGGCTCCAGCACCCGCACGACCTTGGCGTTCGGGCCGCTCGTGGTGCGGTACTCGATGCGCAGGTCGCCGAGCGCGATCCGGGCGTCCAGCCGGACCCGGACGCCCTGCGGCACCCTGACCTCCATCCCGCCGAGGCCCACGCGGGCGTCGACCGAGACGCGCTGGCCCGTGGACAGCGGCAGCGCGGTCAGGTCCAGGGTGCCCTGGCCTACGCCGATCCGGTACTCCTGGTGCGTGCTGGTCGCGTTCATCGGCCGCCACTCCATGTCGCCGTACTTCAGGTTGTTCGGCAGGTCCGCCGCGGCCGAGGTGGCCAGCAGCGACAGGGCGAGCAGGGTCCCCGCGGCGGCGAGGCCGCGCGTCCGGAACCAGCCGCCGACGATCAGGCCCAGCCCGACGACCGCGAGCGCGGGCGCCATGACGATCAGCGCCGCCTCGGGCGCCGGGTACCCGCGGGCGACGGGGATCAGCGCGGCGCCGGCGGCCATCGCCGCCAGCAGCGTGATCGTCGCCGCGGGCGACTTCGGGGGCTGGCGCCGGCGCTGCGGCGGGGGGGGCGCGTCGCCGGGGTGCGCGGGCGGCGGCGCGGGGCGGGGGC
>NZ_JBEYYT010000071.1:0-30513 GCF_040645715.1 Spirillospora sp. NPDC046719
CCGGCGCGCCCGCCCCGGACGCCGGCGGGACCGCGCCCGCCATCGCCAGCGTCCGGTGCCGGGGTCTTCGCCGGGCGGAGTCGATCTCCGCGACCACGGTGGGGCCCAGCAGCGCCCGCGGGACCGAATCGGTCAGCAGCGTCGGCGAGCCGCGGCCGTCGTAGGCGGCCAGCGCCGCCCGGACCGCCTCCTTGCCGAGCCACACAGCCGAACCCTCGTCCCCCACCAGCCAGCCGTAGCCGTCGGCGCGCTGCACGATCGCGCCGTCGTTGATGACCGCGGCGCCGGCGCCCGTGCCGGAGAACACCACGATGCCCTTGGGCTCGCTGGTGCCCGCGGCGAAGGCCACGGCGATGTCGGTCACCACGGCGGGCGAGCCGCGCAGCCCGACGGCCTGCCAGGCCCGGCGCGCCGCGGTCACGGCCGCGGGCCGGCCGGCCGAACCGGCTCCGGCGATTCCGAACACGCCGGTGAGGATGTGGGTACGGTCGAGGTCTCCGAGCGCCTCCCGCAGGGCGGTGGTGAGCGCCCCTGCGGTGTCGCCCCCGGAGTTGGGGTTGGCCCCGGGACCGGTGCCGGAACCGGCCAGGGCGCCCCCGAGCGTCAGCACGACACAGCGGGTCTTCGTGCCACCCGCGTCTATGCCGACCACGTAAGGACCGGCCAAATGGGTCAACACAGGGCGACCGTAGCCTTTTCTACCGTTGACGTGACATCCTGGCAGTAAGAAACTTTCTTCCATGAGGAAACCCATCGGCCCCGAGCCGGGGAGCGCGGGGGAGCCCGGAGCGGCACGGGACGAGCCGGCGCGCAAGGACGCGACGCCGCTGAGCACCGTGGTGCGGGTCCGCTCGCTGCTGCCCTCGCTGCCCCCCGCCGAGCGACGAGTCGCTCAACGCGTCATCGACGACCCCGAAGGGGTCGCCAACTCCACCATCACCGAACTCGCCCAGACCTGTGGCACCTCCGAGACCACCGTCATCAGGTTCTGCCGCGCGATCGGGTTCCATGGTTATCCAGAGCTCCGACTGACCCTCGCCACCGAGGCGGGACGGGCCCAGAGCGCCAGCGGCGGACGGGTCATCGGCAGCGACATCAGTCCCGACGACTCGCTCGAGCAGATCGTGGAGAAGGTGACCTTCGCCGATGCCCGCGCCGTCGAGGAGACCGCCGCCCAGCTGGACATCAAGATGCTCGAACAGGTCGTCGACGCTCTCGTCGCCGCCGACCGGGTCGACGTCTACGGGGTCGGCGCCAGCGCGTTCGTCGCGATGGACTTCCAGCAGAAGCTGCACCGTATCGGACGCGTCTGCTCGGCCTGGGCCGACGCGCACATCATGCTCACCAGCGCCGCGGTGCTGGGTCCCACCAGCGTGGCGATCGGCATCTCGCACACCGGCGCGACCGTCGAGACCATCGACGCCCTGGAGGTCGCCAAGAGCAACGGCGCCACGACCGTGGCGCTGACCAACTTCCCGAAGTCCCCCATCGCGGAGATGGCCGATCTGATCCTCACGACAGCGGCGCGGGAGACGACCTTCCGCTCCGGCGCCACCGCCAGCCGGCTGGCGCAGCTCACGGTGGTCGACTGCGTCTTCGTCGGAGTGGCGCAGCGCACCTACGGGCCTACCCGCAAGGCCCTGGAAGCCACGTTCGAGGCGGTCCGCGGCCGGACCGTGCGACCCGACCGGAGGCGTCGGTGATCGATTGCGAGCTCCCCACCGAGGGCCGGAACCCCCGCACCCTCGACGTCGACACGCTGCCGACCCTGGAGGTGCTGCACCTGATCAACACGGAGGACGCCACCGTCCCGATGGTGGTGGCGGGCGTCCTGCCCGAGGTCGCCCGGCTGGTCGACCTCGCGGTCGACTCGCTGCGCGCGGGCGGCCGCGTGCACTACTTCGGCGCCGGCACGTCCGGCCGGCTCGCGGTCATCGACGCCGCCGAGCTGCCCCCCACGTTCGGCATCTGGGGCCGGGTCGTCGCGCACCACGCCGGCGGCCCCGGCGCCCTGTCCCAGGCGATCTCCGACGTCGAGGACGACATCGAGCTCGGCATGCGGGACGCCCGCGAGGTGTGCGCCGGCGACATCGCCATCGGCATCGCCGCCAGCGGCCGCACCCCCTACGTGATCGGCGCGCTGCGCGCCGCCACCGCGGCCGGCGCGCGCACGGCACTGATCAGCTGCAACCCGCACACGCCCTACGGCGAGGAAGTGGAGGTGCACATCGGCCTGGCCACCGGGCCCGAGGTGATCAGCGGTTCCACCCGGATGAAGGCGGGCACCGCGACCAAGCTCGTGCTCAACTCCTTCTCCACCACCCTGATGATCAGGATGGGCCGCACCTACTCGAACCTGATGGTCAGCGTGAACGCGCTGAACTCCAAGCTGCGCGCCCGGCTGGTGCGCATCCTCACCGAGGCCACCGGGATGGACGCGCGGACCTGCGAGAACGCGCTGAACGAGGCGGGCGGCAACACCCGCGTCGCGCTGGTCTCGCTGCTCGGCGAGGTCCCGGCCGCGCGCGCCACGGTGGTCCTGGAGGAGACCGACGGCGGCGTCCGGGAGGCCCTGCAACGCCTCAGGTCCGCCTGACGGGGCGGCGGGCGGCGCACTCGCGCGGCGGCCGAGGCGCGCCGAGACGAGCCTCGCCCGTTCCGAGCCGGCGGCGGCCCCCGCCGGCCCGCGAAGGGTCCGTGGTCATGCGATCGTCCCCGCACCGATCGCATGACCACGCCACCCCGACCGCGGCGAGCAGCACCGGGCCGACACGGCGATACCAGGCCTGGCGCGGCGATACCGGGCCTGGCGCGGCGGGACCGGGCCTGGCGCGGCGGACTGGGCGTGGCGATATCAGGCCTGGCGCGGCGGGATCGGCGTCGCCGTGCGTGCGTGTGCGAGCGGGGTCAGTGCTGCTCGTACCGGCGGAGCTCCTGGCGGGCGACCGTGCGGACGTGGACCTCGTCCGGGCCGTCGAAGATCCGCATCGCCCGCACCCAGGCGTACATCGCGGCCAGCGGCGTGTCATCGGACACCCCGGCGCCGCCGTGGATCTGGATCGCCCGGTCGAGCACCTCGTGGGTGATCCGCGGCACGACCACCTTGATCGCCGCGATCTCCGACCGGGCGCCCTTGGCGCCGTGCTCGTCGATCAGCCACGCCGTCTTCAGGGTGAGCAGCCGCGCCTGCTCGATCGCCATCCGCGACTCGGCGATCTGCTGGCGCACCACGCCCTGCTTCGCGAGCGGTCCGCCGAACGCGACGCGGTCCACGGCCCGGCGGCACATCAGCTCCAGCGCCCGCTCCGCCATCCCGAGCGCGCGCATGCAGTGGTGGATCCGCCCCGGCCCGAGCCGCGCCTGGGCGATCATGAACCCGTCGCCCTCCTCGGCGAGCAGGTTCGACACCGGCACCCGGACGTCCTCGAACAGGATCTCCGAATGGCCGTGCTGGTCCTGGTAGCCGAACACCGGCAGGTGCCGGACGACGGTCACGCCCGGCGTGTCGCGGGGCACCAGCACCTGCGACTGCTGCCGGTGCGCGGGCCCGTCCGGGTCCGTCTTGCCCATCACGATGAAGATCTTGCAGCGCTCGTCGGCCGCGCCGGTGATGAACCACTTGCGGCCGTTGATCACGTACTCGTCGCCGTCCCGGACGATCGAGGTCGTGATGTTGGTGGCGTCGGAGGAGGCGACCTCCGGCTCCGTCATCGCGAACGCGCTGCGGATCTCCCCGTCCAGCAGCGGCCTCAGCCACCGCTCCTTCTGCTCCGGGGTCCCGAACATGTGCAGGACCTCCATGTTCCCGGTGTCCGGCGCGGCGCAGTTGACCGCCTCCGGAGCCAGGTCGGGGGAGCGGCCCGTCAGCTCCGCAAGCGTGGCGTACTCCAGGTTGGACAGCCCGGACACGTCCGGCAGGAACAGGTTCCACAGGCCGCGCTCGCGCGCCTCCGCCTTCAGTTCCTGGACGACCGGCGGCAGCGCGTGCGGGTCGTTCTCCGCGCGCCAGGCCGTGTACACCGGCTCCGCCGGGTACACGTGCTCGTCCATGAACTCCTGGAGTCTCTGCTGGTAGTCCAGCGCTTTCGGGCTGAGTGCGAAGTCCATGCGCGCCAGTCTGGCAGAACGAGATTCGGTCAATGCGGGCGGGATCGCTTACCATCGGCCCGTGCCCGACAAGACGGTCAAAGCCGTGATCACCGACTGGGGCGGCGTCCTCACCTCCCCGCTGAACGACGCCGTCGGCGCCTGGCTGGCCGCCGACCGCATCGACGCCGACCGGTACCGCACGGTCATGCGCGCCTGGGTGGCGCAGGCCTACGACGGCGCCGGGACCAACCCCATCCACGGCCTGGAGGACGGCTCGCTCGCCCCCGAGGAGTTCGAGCGCCTCCTCGCCGCCGAACTGCTCACCGTCGACGGCGGCCCCGTCGCCGCCGCGGGCCTCATCTCCCGCATGTTCGGCGCGTTCTCGCCGGTCGAGCCGATGTACGAGGCGCTCCGCGCGGCCCGCTCCGCCGGCGCTCGCACCGCCCTCCTCTCCAACTCCTGGGGCAACGACTACCCCCGCGACCTGTTCGCCGACCTCTTCGACGCCGTCGTCATCTCCTGCGAGGTCGGCATGCGCAAGCCGGACGAGCGGATCTTCCGGCACGCGCTCGGCCTGCTCGGCCTGGACGCCGCCGAATGCGTCTTCATCGACGACATCGAGCACAACATCCGGGCCGCCGAATCGCTCGGCATCCACGGCATCCACCACACATCCGCCGACGCCACGATCGCCGAACTGCGCGAACTGGGCCTCCTCGCATGACAGACTGACGAACCGTCATGCGCGTCTACCTTCCGTCCACGCTTCCGCTCCTCGCCGCCGCCCACGCCGCGCGCGAGGCCGGCCCCGCGCCCCTCGCCGCGCACGCCGTGACGCCCGCGCTGCGCGAGTGGTACGCGGGCGGCGACCTCGAGGAACTGGAGTACGCGGCGCTGACCGCGGCGGCCCGCGCCTCGCTGCGCCTGCTCGCCGCCGACCCGTCCGCGCCGCGCCGCCGCGTCGTCCTCGCCGCCGAGATCCCGGACCAGTCGGTTTCGTCGGCCCGTGGCGACGCGTCCCTCGACGGCGACGACCGCTCGCTCGTCGAGATCACCGCGCCCGTCCCGTGGAAGCGCCTGGCCTCCGGCCACGTCGACGACCCCGCCGCCGTCCCCGACGTGACCGCCGCCGTCGAGGCCCTCCCCGCCGCCGACGCCGGCGACGAGGACGCCCTCTTCACCGTCGACGGCGCCGAAGGCCACGACCTCCTCTGGTACGCCACCCAAGAACTCCAGCACCTCCTCTGACCCGCCCGCGTCCATCGCAGGGCCCGGCCCGTCACCGTCCCTCCAGCGAGTTCGGCCGCGCGCCTCACGGCGGATGGATCGGCAACGTGGAGGAGAGCGAGCAGCCCCTCAAGGTGTTGGCGGGGAGCGGCAGGTATTCGCGGGAGGGGGCTGGGTAGGGCTCGGCATGTCGACACGGCCGTCGGACATGCGGGGAGCGACCAGATGGACGCCGTCACCAACGTTCCGGTACCGGTGAACGAGCCGGTCAAGGGGTACGCGCCGGGCAGCGCCGAGCGGGCGGCCCTGGAAGCGAAGATCAAGGAGCTCGGCGGCGCGGAGACCGAGCTGACGATGACGATCGGCGGGGAGCGCCGGATGGGCGCCGGCGCCCCCATCAACGTGGTCGAGCCGCACAACCACCGGCACGTCCTCGGGCGCATGGGCAACGCTGTCGACGCCGACGTCGCCGAGGCCATCGCGGCGGCGCGGGAGGCGGCGCCCGGATGGCGGGCCATGGCGCCCGACGACCGGGCCGCGATCTTCCTGCGGGCCGCCGAACTGCTGTCCGGGCCGTGGCGGTCCACGCTGAACGCGGCGACGATCCTCGGCCAGTCCAAGTCCGTCCAGCAGGCGGAGATCGACTCGGCGTGCGAGCTGATCGACTTCCTGCGGTTCAACGTCGCGTACGCGCGGCGGATCCGCGAGACGCAGCCGAACTCCTCGCCGGGCGTGTGGAACCGGATGGAGTACCGGCCGCTGGAGGGGTTCGTCCTCGCCATCACCCCGTTCAACTTCAGCGCGATCGCCGGGAACCTGCCGACCTCGCCCGCGCTGATGGGCAACGTCGTCGTGTGGAAGCCGTCCCCGACGCAGCAGCTCGCCGCGCACCACACGATGCGGCTCCTGGAGGCCGCCGGTCTGCCGCCCGGCGTCATCAACCTCGTCACCGGGGACGGGCAGGCCGTCTCGAACGTCGCCCTGGCCAGCCCTGACCTCGCGGGCCTGCACTTCACCGGTTCGCCGCCGACCTTCCAGGCGCTGTGGCGGACGATCGGGGAGAACATCGCCCGGTACCGCGGATACCCGCGGATCGTGGGCGAGACCGGCGGCAAGGACTTCGTGGTGGCGCACCCGTCCGCCGATCCGGACGTGCTGAAGACCGTGCTGGTGCGGGGCGCGTTCGAGTACCAGGGCCAGAAGTGCTCCGCCGCGTCCCGCGCCTACATCCCCCGGTCCATCTGGGACGGCATGCGCGACGACTTCTGCGCCGAGGTCGAGGGCCTCACCATGGGCAACGTGGCGGACGACCTCTCGGCCTTCATGGGCGCCGTGATCGACGACCGCGCCTTCGCCAAGCACCGGCGCGCCATCGAACGGGCGCGCGGCATCGACACCATGCGGATGCTCGTCGGCGGCGAGCTGGACGACTCGGTGGGCTACTTCGTCCGGCCCACGGTGCTGGAGTCGTCGGACCCGACCGACGAGATCTTCACCACCGAGTACTTCGGGCCGATCCTCGGCGTCCACGTCTACGAGGACCACGACTACGACTCCGTCCTGACGCAGCTGGAGAGCGTCTCCGAGTACGGGCTGACCGGTGCGATCGTCGCTCAGGACCGCGCGGCCATCGCCGCCGCGACCGAGACCCTCCGCTTCGCGGCCGGCAACTTCTACATCAACGACAAGCCGACCGGCGCCGTGGTCGGCCAGCAGCCGTTCGGCGGCGCCCGCGCCTCCGGCACCAACGACAAGGCCGGATCGGTGTTCAACCTGACCCGCTGGACGAACGTCCGCGCCATCAAGGAGACCTTCGTCCCGCCCACCGACTACCGCTACCCCCACATGGGCCCCTGACCCGGCACCCGAGCCACAAGACACCCACCACCGGACCGCGCCGGAGGTGTGGGGCGCGCTTGATGTGCCGGCGGTGAGTGGCCGGATGTGCAGCCCCACCGTCAGCGCTGAGAGGTCGGATGTGCGGCCTCACCGTCAGCGCTGAGAGGTCGGATGTGCGACCCCACCGTCAGTGGTGAGTGGCCGGATGTCCGGCGGCACCGTCAGCGCCGCCCGGGCAGGTGGTGGCGGTTACCGTGGCGAGGCGGTCGCCGTTGCTCGGCCGATCGCGCGCTCGGCGATGTCGGCGGGTGCGGCGGCGATGACGGCGTCGAGCGAGGACCGGGAGACCTGAAGGTCGGTGATGGCCTTGGTGATCCGCTCGCGTTCCCTGTACAGGTCGGCGACGAGGTCGGGGCAGGTCGGCACGAGGCGTTCGTCCTCCTCGCGCAGGCAGGGGAGGATCGTGGCGATGGTGGCGGTGTTCAGGCCGGCGGCGAGCAGGCTGCGGATGCGGCGCACGGTGTCCACGTCGGCCTCGCTGTATTCGCGGTAGCCGCTGGGGCGCCGCGCGGGGTGAAGGAGCCGCTGCTCCTCGTAGTAGCGCAGCAGCCGTTCGTGCACGCCGGTCCTGCGGGACAGTTCACCGATCCGCATGTGGCCCTCCTCACCGGTGCCTTGCCGACGGCCGGCGCCGCTTGACTCTCACATCGATGTGAAACTCTAGCGTGCCGGGCATGGGCAGAAGCTTCGTCTCGCTCGCGGCCTTGTGCGCGAGCGTCTTCGTCGTCGGTACGTCGGAGTACCTGGTCGCGGGCATGCTGCCCGAGATCGGCGCGGGCCTCCGGGTCTCCCAGGGCACCGCCGGGCAGGCGGTGACCGCCTACGCGCTCGGGGTGGTGATCGGCGGGCCCCTGGTGACCATGGCGACCGCACGGCTGCCCCGCAAGGGACTGGCGATCGGCCTGATGCTGCTGTTCGCCGCTGGCAGCGCGCTCAGCGCCCTGGCCCCGACGTTCGCGCTGCTGCTGGCCGGACGGGTGGTCTCCTCGCTCAGCCACGCCGCGTTCCTGGCGCTGGCCCTGGTGATGGCTACCAGCGTGGTGCCCGAGCACAGGACCGGCTCGGCGATCGCCACCGTGGCCTCCGGCTTCACCGTGGCCACCTTGCTCGGGGTTCCCCTGGGGTCGCTGCTGGGACACGCCGCCGGATGGCGCGCCCCGTTCGCGGTGCTCACCGCGCTCACGCTGGCCTCCGTCGCGTCGCTGGCCCTGGTGCTTCCCAGGCGGGAGGCGCCGGCCATGAGCCTGCGTGACGAACTGCGCGTCGTGACCCGCAAACCGGTGCTGCTGGCCACCGCCATCACCGCGGTCGGCTTCTCTGGTGTCTCCGTCGTGTTCACCTTCATCGCGCCCCTGCTCACCCGCATCACCGGTTTCTCGTCGGCCGCCGTCTCCGCCCTGCTGCTCGCCTACGGCGCCGGCAGCTTCCTGGGCAACCTGGCCGCCGGCAAGCTGACCGACAGATCCATGACCGCGACCGTGCGCGGCGTGTTCGGCGGCCTGACCGGCGTGCTGGCGGCCATGCCGTTCGCCGCCGCCTCGCGGCCCACCGCCGTTCTCGCCGTTCTCGCCTTGGGCCTGCTCGCCACCGCCACCATCGCCCCCTTGCAAGGTCTGATCCTGCGCCACGCCGGGACGGCACCGACCCTGGCGGTCTCCGTCAACGTCGGCGCGTTCAACCTCGGCGCCGCCGTCGGCTCCGCCCTCGGCGGGCTCCTCGTGGCCGGGGGCGCGCTGCGCTGGAACGGGCTGGCCGGGGCCGTGCTGAGCCTGACCGGCCTGGCCCTGACCTACCTGATCCCGTCCCGCACCCGCACCGCGTCACCGAACGACGAAACCGGGACCGGGGTGGGTGCGGTTGCGGTCGGGGGCGGGAGGGCCGACGATTAGTCCGCCTCGCATTACGGCGGGGCGGGCCGGTGCCGGGACGGCGCCCGCCGATGCCTTTCGAGCCGCGCATGGGAACGGGATGTCGACGCTGAACCGTCTGGTGCTGTGGAACATCGATCACACCCTGGTCGACGTCGGGCGGGTCACCCGGGACGCCTACGCGGAGGCGTTCCAGCGGACCGTCGGGCGGCCCCTCGTGCGGCTCGCGCCGACTCCGGGCCGGACCGAATCGGAGATCATCTTCGAGACGCTGGCGTTCAACGACGTCGTCACCACCGACGACCATCTGCCCTCCTTCGTCGCCGCGCTCACCGAGGCGTTCGCGAACCGCCGTGCCGATCTGCGGGCGCACGGCCGGGTGCTGGCCGGGGCCCGGGAGGCCGTCGAGGCCCTGGCGCACGTGCCCGGGGTCGTGCAGTCCGTGCTGACCGGGTCGGTGCGTCCGAACGCCGTGCTGAAGGTGACCGAGCTCGGCCTCGCCGACCGTCTCGACCTCGGCGCCGGGGGCTACGAGGACGGCGTCTACAGCAAGGCCGCGCTGCTGGAGCTCGCCCGCAGCCGCGCGGGCGAGCGGCACGGCGCCCGGTACCCCGAGTCGGCCACCGTGTACATCGCCGATTCGCCGCGCGACGTGCAGGCCGCCCGCATCGCCGGGTCGCCGATCATCGCCGTCGCCACCGGAAGCGCCACCGAGGCCGAGCTGCGCTCCGCCGGTGCCGACCAGGTGCTCGCGACCTTGGCCGACACCGATGCCGTGGTGAGCGCCGTGGCGGAGCTGATCCGCATCTGACCTCGCCGCCCGCACGGGCGCACCCGGCACGTGACGGTGTTCTCGTGGGGCGCGTCGCCACCGCGCCGCATGATCGGGTCTTGGTCATTCGTCGCTCCTTCCGTGGACGGGTTCCAGTCTCGGCGCCGTGTCCGGGCACCGGAAGTGGAACCGCGTTCTGTGGAAAACCCCGCTGTGTGGGGCATGAGGATGGCCTGACGCCTCGTTGTGTGGCCGCCGTGGATTGCCCGCCGCACGGCTGTGACCTGCGATGGGACGCGGCCGTCCGGGGCAGCGCGCGCATGCCGGCGGAAGTTGCGCGGGCCGGGCGGCGAGGCCGATATTGGGAGGGTCGCGCACCGAGGGCGCGGCGGGGAGGGAGAGCGATGTCGCGTGATCACGAGGTCTCCGAGGGAGCGGCGCTGTGGCGGCCGTCGGAGGAGGTCGTCGCGAACGCGCGGGTGACCCGCTTCATCCACTGGCTGTGGGACCGGGGTGTGCGCGCGGAGTCCTACGACGACCTGTGGCGCTGGTCGGTGACCGAGGTCGACGACTTCTGGGACGCGATCTGGTCGTACTTCGACGTGGTCGGCGAGCGCGGCGACGGCCCGGTCCGCGAGGGCGGCCCCATGCCGGTGGACGGCCTGCGCTGGTTCCCCGGCGCCACCCTGAACTACGCCGCGAACGCGCTGCGCCGCGCCGAGGACACGCCGGACGAGACGGCCGTCGTGTTCCGGTCGGAGGCCGGCGGGCACCGGGTGCTGACCTACCGCGAGCTGTTCCTGCACGTCGCGGAGGTGCGGGCGGGGCTCGCCGACCTGGGTGTCGGGAAGGGCGACCGGGTGGTCGCGTACATCCCGAACATCCCGGAGGCGCTGATCTGCTTCCTGGCCACCGCCTCGCTGGGCGCCGTGTGGTCGTCGTGCTCGCCGGACTTCGGGTCGTCCTCGGTGATCGACCGGTTCGCGCAGATCGAGCCGAAGGTCCTGATCGCGGTGGACGGCTACGCCTACAACGGCAAGACGTTCGACCGGCGCGAGGTCGTCGCCGAGATCGAGGCGGCGCTGCCGACGCTGGCCGCGACGGTGCTGATCCCGTACCTGGACCCGGCCGCCACGCCCGACGGCCTGCGCGTGGGCATGCACTACGGCGACCTTCCGCGCACCGACCACGACGCCATGGAGTTCGAGGACGTCCCCTTCGACCATCCGCTGTGGGTGGTGTACTCGTCCGGCACGACGGGCCTGCCCAAGCCGATCGTGCACGGGCACGGCGGGGTCGTCCTGGAGCACCTCAAGGCCCTGTCCTTCCACCAGGACGTCGGCCAGGGCGATGTGTTCTTCTGGTTCACCACGACCGGCTGGATGATGTGGAACTACCTCATCGGCGGCCTGCTGGTGGGCTCCACCATCGTCATGTACGACGGCGCACCGCTCGACCTGTGGAAGCTCGCCGCGGACAACGGGGTCACCTACATGGGCGTGGGCGCGCCCTACATCACCGCGTCCGCCAAGGACGGACGCCACCCCGGACGCGAGTTCGACCTGTCGGCGCTGCGCGGCATCGGTTCCACCGGTTCGCCGCTGCCGCCCGAAGGGTTCGCGTGGGTGTACGAGGAGGTCGGCAAGGACCTCCTCCTCGGGTCCATGTCCGGCGGCACCGACCTGTGCACCGCGTTCGTCGGGCCGTCGCCGCTGCTGCCGCTGGGCGCGGGCGTCATCCAGTGCCGGTGCCTGGGCGCGAAGGTCGAGGCGTACGGGGACGACGGCAAGCCGGTCGTGGACGAGGTCGGCGAGCTGGTCATCACCGAGCCGATGCCGTCCATGCCGGTGTTCTTCTGGAACGACGACAGCGGCGACCGCTACCGCGAGTCCTACTTCGACATGTACCCGGGCGTGTGGCGGCACGGCGACTGGATCAAGGTCCTGCCGGACGGCGGCTGCGTCATCTACGGGCGGTCCGACTCGACCCTCAACCGCGGCGGCGTCCGCATGGGGACGTCGGACTTCTACCGGGTCGTCGAGGCGTTCGACGAGGTCACCGACAGCCTCGTCATCGACACCGGGCGGCTCGGGCAGGAGGGCAGGCTGCTGCTGTACGTGCAGCTCGCCGAGGGCGCGTCCCTCACCGACGACCTCGCGGGCCGGCTCAAGCGCGAGATCCGCTCGGCGCTGTCGCCGCGGCACGTCCCGGACGAGATCACCGCCGTCCCCGGCATCCCGCGGACCCTGTCGGGCAAGAAGCTGGAGGTCCCCGTCCGCAAGATCCTCCAGGGCACGCCGGTGGACGAGGCCGCCAACCGCGGCGCCATGGCCAACCCCGAGGTCCTCACCCACTTCACGCCGTAGCGCCGGCGTCCGTCCGCGGCCGTCCGCGGTGCCCGCAAGCCCCTGCGCGACACGTGTTCTCACGGTGTCGCGCGGGGCGCAAGGGGCACTAAGGTGGTCGCTCGGCCCAAATGCGTCCGTTCGGGGCGGCGGGTCGGATCGCGCCGTAAGGCCACATGGCCGGGTGAACTTCCCAACGACCTCGCGCGTCCCACTGTCGGAGCGCTGGTCTGCGAGAATTCGACCCGTGGTCCGTTGGCCCGTCGACGAGAGAGGGACGGTTCCACGCATGGAGGTTGGGGCGCTGCGGTCCGGAGACCCGGAGCGGCTGGGTCGCTACGCCCTGGTCGGCCGGGTGGGCGAGGGCGGGCAGGGCGCGGTGTTCCTCGGCGCCGACGAGGACGGCCGCGAGGTCGCGATCAAGCTGCTGCACTCCGAGCTGACCTCCGACGACAAGGCCCGCGCGCGCTTCCTGCGCGAGCTCGAGGTGGCCAAGCAGGTCGCGCCGTTCTGCACCGCGCAGGTGCTGGACGCCGACGTCGACGGCGACCGGCCCTACATCGTCAGCGAGTACGTCCCGGGCCCGTCGCTGAACCAGCAGGTCACGCAGGACGGGCCGGTGCGCGGCGCGGCGCTGGACCGGCTCGCGGTGGGCACCGCGACCGCGCTGTCCGCGATCCACCAGGCGAAGATCATCCACCGCGACTTCAAGCCGCACAACGTGCTGATCGGCCCGGACGGCCCGCGCGTCATCGACTTCGGCGTGGCCCGCGCGATCAGCGGCGGCACCACGCTGACCAGCCGGGTCATCGGCACGCCCTCGTACATGGCGCCGGAGCAGATCAGCGGCGACGAGGTCGGCACCCCGGCGGACGTGTTCTGCTGGGCGGCGACGCTGGTGTTCGCGGCGACCGGCGAGCCGCCGTTCGGGCAGGACACGATCCCCGCCGTCATCAACCGGATCCTGCACGAGGAGCCGGACCTCGGCGACATGAGCGGGCCGCTGCGCGACCTGGTCGCCGACTGCCTGCAGAAGGACCCGGCGCTGCGCCCCGCCGCCCGCCAGGTGCTGATGCGGCTGCTCGGGCACGAGGAGGCGCCCGTCGAGGCCGCCCCGATCGGCAACACCGACGAGACCGCGATGCTCGCGGCCGGTTCGGTGCTCGCCGCGGAGCTCGCCGCCGACGAGTACGGGTCCGATCTCCCCGGCGACGCCGCCGGCGAGCCCGCCGAATACGAGCCCGCGGCCTTCGCCGAGGCGGACCCGGCCGCCCACGACGTCCCCGGCGGGGACCCGTCCGGCACCGCCCCCGCGCGGCTGCCGACGCCCGCGGAATGGGCGGCCGAGAACGCCGCCGACACCCACCCGCGCGACCGCGCGGCAGCCGCCGGAGGCGCGGGCGGCGCCGTCGCGGCGATGCGCCGCTCGCTCGCCGGGTCGAGCCGCTCGGCCGTGCTCGCCGGCGCCGCCGCGCTGTTCGTCGCGATCGTCGTCGTGTCCGCCGTGCTCGTGCTCGGCCCCGACCACAAGGGCAAGGCGGGGGAGAAGGTCGGAGACCCGAGCCACCAGCCGCAGCCGTCCGGCGACGTCCCCAGCATGACGGTGCCGTCGAGGCAGGCGCCGACCCGGCAGGCTCCCGACACCTCCTACAGCCCGTCGCCGACGACGACCGGCTCGGCGCCCGAGAGCCCACTGCCGACCGACACGCCCACGTCGACGCCGACCACCCCCGACGACCCGACGCCGACGCACACCACGCACAGCCCCGACCCGACGACGAGCCCCACCACCGGTCCGACCGACCCGGGCACGCCCACGGACAACCCGCCCGGAAGCCCTGCCGCAGGCACCGGAACCGGCACAGGCACCGGGACCGGCTGACCGTCAGGTCGCCCGTCCGCCCCCGGATGGGCGGCGGTCGCCCCGTCCGCCCCCGGACGGGCTGCGGTCGCCTCGCACACCCCAAGACGGGCCGCAGTCGCCTCGCACACCCCAAGACGGGCCGCAGTCGCCCCGGTCCACCCCGGACGGGTCCCGGCCGCCCCGTCCACCTGTTTCGGCTGACCCCGCCACCCCTGGATGGGCCTCGGCTGACCCGTCCGCCCGGAATCGGCGCCGGTCGGCCCGCACGTACCCCGGGGATGGGGCCCGGGCGACCCGCCGTACCGCCCGCCCGGGACCGGCACCGCACGCTCCGGCGGTCGACGAGCAGGAAGCCCGGCGCCGGAAACGGCGCACGGCGCCCCGTTCCGCTGCCGTGACCGGCGTCCGAAGGGCCGGCCGGCCACCGTCGCGCGCCCGCCGCCCACCGCCCGGCACCTACTTCGGCGATCTTCGGGCGGGGGCACCGCGCGGCCTGGCAAGGTGGGCAAAGCCACGCTGACCTCGCGGACTGGCAGGTCGGCTTTGGGGGATTTCCCTGGTTTACTGGCGCAAGTGAGCAGCGCCACAACGAGGTGGCGAAGTGTCTCAAGGAGAGTGTTGTTGGTGATGGGCGGCAGGCTCGATCAGGCGAAGGACGATCTGCTCCGGAGGGCGGCGGAGACGTGCGCCCAGCGGCCGGGGGCGCGTTCGGCGGGGGACGTCGAGGAGTCCACCGCCTACCTTCGGCTCTACTACCGTCACGTGGCCTCGGAGGATCTCCTCGCCCGGGATCCGGCCGACATCTGCGGGCCCGCGATGGCGCACCGGGCGCTCGGTGAGGAGCGGCCGCAGGGCCGCGCCAAGGTGCGGGTGTTCACGCCGACGATCGAGGAGTACGGCTGGGACCCCGGCCACACGGTCGTGCAGGTCGTCACCGACGACATGCCGTTCCTGGTCGACTCCGTGACGATGGAGCTGACCCGGCACCAGTTGGCCACCCACCTGATCGTGCACCCGCTGCTGGGGGTGGACCGCGACGTCGCGGGGCACCTGCGGGCGTTCCGCGGCAAGCACGACAGCCCGTCCGACATCGACGAGTCCTGGATCCACATCGAAGTGGACCGTACCAGCGACCGCGCTTTGCTGGACCGGTTGGAGAAGGACCTGGCCCGCGTCCTGAACGACGTGCGGGTCGCGGTCGAGGACGAGCCGAAGATGCGGGCGCGGGCGGTGGAGATCGCCGCGTCGATCCGGGAGGCGTCGCCGCCGCTGCCGGACAAGGAGCTCGCCGAGGGCGTCGAACTGCTGGAATGGCTCGCCGACGGGCACTTCACCTTCCTCGGCTACCGTGACTACACGCTCGTCGACGACGGGCGGACCACGGCCGCCGCCGGGGACCACAGCCGGCTCGGCCTGCGCCCCGAGCCCGGCACCGGCCTCGGCATCCTGCGCAACGACAAGCGGGAGTCCGACAGCTTCGCCGCGCTGCCGCCCGAGGTCCGCGAGAAGGCCACCGAGAAGCGGCTGCTGGTCCTGACGAAGGCGAACTCGCGCTCCACCGTTCACCGCTCCTTGTACCTGGACTACATCGGCGTCAAGAAGTTCGACGAGAGCGGCGAGGTCGTCGGCGAGCGCCGCTTCCTCGGGTTGTTCACGCACGTCGCCTACAGCGAGTCGATCGCGCACGTCCCCGTCCTGAAGCGCAAGCTCGACGAGGTTCTGGAGCGCGCCGGGTTCACCTCCGACAGCTACGACGGCCAGGACCTCATCGAGATCCTGGAGAGCTACCCGCGCGACGAGCTGTTCCAGATCTCCGTGGACGACCTGCTGGGGATCTCGCTGGGCGTGCTGCGGCTGCGCGAGCGCCGCCAGCTGAAGCTGTTCCTGCGCAAGGACCTGTACGGCCGGTTCATGTCCTGCATGGTGTACCTGCCGCGGGACCGCTACACCACCAAGATCCGGCTGCGCATCCAGGAGATCCTGCGCCGGGCGTTCGAGGGCGTCAGCGTCGACTACAGCGCGAACGTGACCGAGTCGCTGCTGGCCCGCCTGCACGTGGTGGTGCGCGGCGAGCGGGGCCGCCCGCTGCCGGACGTGGACGTCGAAGGGCTGGAGGACCGGCTCGCCGCCGCGACCCGCTCGTGGGAGGACGACCTCGCCGACGCCATCGTGGAGCAGTGCGGCGAGGAAGGGTCCGGGACGCTCGCCCGCCGGTACGGCGACGCGTTCCCCGACGGCTACAAGGCCGACTTCCCGGCCCGCACCGCGGTCGCCGACCTGCGCTTCCTCGACGACCTCACCGACGAGGACGACACCTCCATCAACCTGTACGAGCCGTTCAGCGCCGAGCCCGGCGAGCGGCGGCTGAAGATCTACCGGCGGGGCGAGCCGATCTCGCTGTCGCGGGTGCTGCCGCTGCTGCAGAACATGGGCGTGGAGGTCGTCGACGAGCGCCCGTACGAGGTCAACACCTCCGACGGGCAGCGGTACTGGGTCTACGACCTGGGCCTGCGGTACGCGCCGCCCGGGGACGTCCCGGAGGAGGCCATCAAGGGCCTGTTCCAGGACGCGTTCACCGCGCTGTGGCAGGGCCGGATCGAGAACGACGGGTTCAACGCGCTCGTCCTGCACGTCGGGCTGAACTGGTGGCAGGCGATGATCCTGCGCGCCTACGCCCTGTACCTGCGGCAGACCGGGACGACGTTCTCCAAGCGGTACATCGAGCAGGTGCTGCTGCGGAACGCCGCGATCACCCGGCTGCTGGTGCGGCTGTGGGAGAGCCGCCTCGACCCGGCGCTGGCCGGCGGCGAGGGGGAGCGCAGCCTCGCCATCATCGAGGAGCTCCACGGGATGCTCGACGAGGTCGCGAGCCTCGACGAGGACCGCATCCTGCGCGCCTACCTGGCGCTCGTCCAGGCGACGCTGCGGACGAACCACTACCAGGGCAAGCCCTACCTGTCGATGAAGTTCGACCCGGAGGGCATCCCGGACCTGCCGCAGCCGCGCCCCACCTACGAGGTCTTCGTGTACTCGCCGAAGGTGGAGGGCGTGCACCTGCGGTTCGGGTCCGTCGCGCGCGGCGGGCTGCGCTGGTCGGACCGCCGCGAGGACTTCCGCACCGAGATCCTCGGCCTGGTCAAGGCGCAGGCGGTGAAGAACACCGTCATCGTCCCGGCGGGCGCGAAGGGCGGGTTCGTCGGCAAGCAGCTGCCCGACCCGTCCGTCGACCGGGAGGCGTGGCTGCAGGCCGGCATCGCCTGCTACAAGGACTTCATCTCCGGGCTCCTCGACGTCACCGACAACCTGGTGGACGGCAAGGTCGTCCCGCCGCCGAACGTGGTCCGCCACGACGGCGACGACACCTACCTGGTGGTCGCGGCCGACAAGGGCACCGCGACGTTCTCCGACATCGCCAACGGCGTCGCCGCCGAGTACGGGTTCTGGCTCGGCGACGCGTTCGCGTCCGGCGGGTCCGTCGGCTACGACCACAAGGCGATGGGCATCACCGCGCGCGGCGCGTGGGAGTCGGTGAAGTACCACTTCCGGTCGCTCGGCAAGGACGTCCAGCGGGAGGACTTCACCGTCGTCGGCATCGGCGACATGTCCGGCGACGTGTTCGGCAACGGGATGCTGCTGTCGGAGCACATCAAGCTGGTCTGCGCGTTCGACCACCGGCACGTCTTCCTCGACCCCGACCCGGACCCGGCGGTCTCGTTCGCCGAGCGGCGCCGGATGTTCGAGCTGCCGCGCAGCAGCTGGGCCGACTACGACACCTCGCTGATCTCCAAGGGCGGCGGCGTGTACGCCCGCAGCGCCAAGTCGATCCGGCTCACCCCGCAGGTGCGGGCGGCGCTCGGCATCGACGACGCGGTGAAGGCGATGGCGCCGCACGAGCTGATCAACGCGGCGCTGAAGGCGCCGGTCGACCTGCTGTGGAACGGCGGCATCGGCACCTACGTCAAGGCGGCTTCGGAGAACAACGCCGACGTCGGCGACAAGGCCAACGACCTGCTGCGGGTGAACGGCGAGGAGCTGCGCTGCAAGGTCGTCGGCGAGGGCGGCAACCTCGGCATGACCCAGCTCGGCCGGATCGAGTACGCGCGCACCGGCGGCCTGGTGAACACCGACTTCATCGACAACTCCGCCGGCGTCGACACCTCCGACCACGAGGTCAACATCAAGATCCTGCTCGACCAGGTCGTGCGGGACGGCGAGCTGACCCGCAAGCAGCGCGACACCCTGCTGTACGAGATGACCGACGAGGTCGCGCGGCTGGTGCTGCCCGACAACTACGCGCAGAACGTGGTGCTCGCCGCGTCCCGCGCGCAGGCGCCCTCGATGCTGCACGTCCACGCCCGGTACATGCGCAAGCTGGAGCGCGACGGGCGGCTGAAGCGGCGCCTGGAGTTCCTGCCGGACGACAAGGCCATCGCGGAGCGGCGGCAGTCCGGGCTCGGGCTGACCAGCCCCGAGTTCTCGGTGCTGCTCGCCTACTCCAAGCTGACCCTGGACCACGAGATCGTCGCCTCGGACCTGCCCGACGACCCCTACCTGGAGTCGTGGCTGGTCGACTACTTCCCGACGCCGCTGCGCGAGCGGTTCCAGCCCTACATGGACCGGCACCCGCTGCGCCGCGAGATCATCACCACCACGGTGGTGAACGACCTGGTCAACAACAGCGGCACCACGTTCGTGTTCCGGATGAACGAGGAGACGGGGGCGTCGTCGTCGGACATCGCCCGCGCCTACCTGGTCGCCCGCGAGGTGTTCCAGATGCCGCGGTTCTGGCGGTCGGTGGAGCGGCTGTCGCACCAGGTCGCCGAGTCGACGCAGATCGCGATGCTGCTGGAGGCGCGCAAGCTCACCGAGCGCGGCGCCCGCTGGCTGCTGCACAACCGGCGGCCCCCGTTCGACATCCGGGAGACGATCGACTTCTTCGCGGCCGGGGCGACCACGCTCACCTCGCAGCTGCCGAAGCTGCTCGTCGGCCTGGACCTGCAGGCGTTCGAGCAGCGCCGGGACGGGTTCGCCGAGCGGGGCGTGCCGGACGAGCTGGCCGAGCAGTGCGCGATGCTGGTCACCGCGTACTCGACGTTCGACCTGGTCGGCATCGCGCACGAGTCGGGCCGTCCGGTGGAGGAGGTCGCCGAGGTCTACTTCGACCTGGCTGACCGGCTGCAGCTGGCCCGGCTGCGCGACCGGGTGGTGGCGCTGCCGCGCGACGACCGGTGGCGGTCCATGGCCCGTTCCGCGCTCCGCGACGACCTGTACGCCGCGCACGCCGCGCTGACCCGCGACGTGCTGGTGACGAGCGAGCCGGGCGGGGACCCGGAGGCGCGGATGGCGCACTGGGCGGAGAAGAACAAGACCGCGGTGCAGCGCGCCCAGCAGACCCTCAGCGAGATCTGGGAGAGCGACAGCTTCGACCTGGCGACGCTGTCGGTCGCGCTCGGCTCGATCCGCACGCTGGTGACGGCCAGCTCCCTCCCGTCCACCGAAGGCTGACCGAACGAGGTTCACGTGCGGCGTGTCGCCCTTACCGAAACCGGGATAGGGGCGGCACGCCGCATCTCGGCGGTCAGCGGGCGGCGGTGAGGGAGACGGATTCGCCCAGGACGCGGCCCTTGCCGGACGGCGGGGCGTAGCCGATCGCGAGCCACTGCCACGACGCGTGGACGGTCCCGCCCGGCTTCCGGCCGTCCTTCGCGAGGTGGTCGCGGACGTCGGCGGGCAGGCCGGGCTCCGTGCCGCCGGTGAGCGTCGCGTCCTGCGTCAGGCCGTACCAGACGAGGGAACCGCCGTCGCTGGTCCGCAGCGCGTACGACGGGCCCGGGCCGGGCTCGAACCCGCCGGGCGTCACCTTCCAGTCGCCCTGCTCGGCCTTGCGGGCGTTCGCCGAGAACGCGTCGGGCATCAGCCCGCTCTCGTCGCCTTTGGCCAGGTAGGCCGCGTGCGCGGCGGGCAGGCCCCGGTCGGGCGCGGGGATCGCGTAGCCCTCGGCGTCGTAGGCGAGGTCGGGGGCGCCGCCCTGGAAGGTGAGCCAGTGCGCGGCGCGCCAGTCGTCCTTGGCGCCGGTCTTCACGAACACGCCGAGGACCTGCTGGTCCTTGCCGTCCGAGCGTTCCAGCGCCGCGATCCCGAACCACTTCGGGTACGCGGAGCGGCGCGGCACGTACAGCACCGGGTTCGCCAGGGAGATCGTCGCGGACTCCGGCAGCCGGCCGTAGATGCGGACGCGGGCCGTCACCGGCGCGGCGAGGGCGCCGGTCACGGTGGCGCGCCAGAGCCTCTCGTCACCGGACGTGATGGCCTTGTTGTGCCGGTCCGTCCAGTCGCGCAGCACCTTCAGGGACTCGTCCGCGCCGACCGCCGGAGAGCCGGTGGGCGTGGCGGCCGCCGCCCCGCCGCCGGTGCCGCCGCCGGAGCAGGCCCCGGTGAGGACGGCGGAGCCGGCCATGACCGCGGCCACGGCCACGCGGGGCGCTCGGCGCACTTCCCACCTCGGCGGACGGAATGTCGAGTATGTCGCGCCAGTGTAGAAGAACGCGGGGCCCCGCCGAGGGCCGCGCGCCGGACGGGAGCGTCCGGTGGCGGCCCGTCGGATGCCGGGACCGGCCCACTGCAGCGGTCGAGAAGAGCGGGACGGCCCGGCACCCGACGGAGATCAGGAACCGTGGGCCGCGATCGCCTTGCGGTACATGCCGGTGACCGTGGCGTGGCCCTTCGGCGGAACGGTGGCCAGGTACTGCACCAGGACGGTCGTGTCCATCCGCGTCCTGGCGGACGCCGCCGGGGCCAGCCCGGTGAGATCACCGCTCACCGCCAGCCTGCCCCGTTTCGCGGCGGAATACGCCTCGTTCTGCTTCACGACGTACCAGACCAGCGCGCCGCGGTCCTTCGTGCGCAGCGCGTACACCGCGTACGGCGCCGCCGAGAACGTCGAGGACAGCGTGACGCCGCGCTTCGCCAGCGTCTGCTCGCCCTGCTTCAGGGCGTCGTAGGTCTCGCTGGTCTTCGGCCCCTTCGCCAGCGCCGACGCCCCCGGCGCCGACGGGCTGCCGCTCAGCAGCGCCGCGTGCGCCGCGGGCAGCCGGGCCGGTGCGACGGGCAGCCCCTTGTCGCCGGCGTCCACCGGGGTGGCGTACCCGTCCGGGTCGAGCGCCACCTTGCTCAGCGAGGCGTCCGCCGGGTACGGGTCGGCGGCCAGCAGCCACGGCGCCCCAGCCTTGGCCTGCGTGAACAGCAGCGCGTGCCGCAGCGTCTGCTTGCCCTTGCCGGTGATCGCGTCGGCCGCGAACCAGTGCGGGTAGCCGTGCAGCCGCGGTATGTAGAACACCTGATGGGTGAACTTCAGCGCGGGCGGCCGCTGCCCGATCACGTGCCGCAGCTTCAGCGCGGCCTCGTCCATGGACAGCTGCGGATCGGCCTCGATGCCCGGCAGTCGCCTGCCGTCCAGCTGCTTGCCCACCCGGTTGACCGCGGTGGCGTAGGCGGCCAGCACCTGCCCGGCCTGCTGCTTGGACAGCGCGGGCGGGCCCACGCCGGCCGAGGACGTGTTGTCGTCGCACCCGGCTGCGGCCAGCGCGGCGCCGACCAGCAGAACGGCCGGCAGGAACGTGGACGTGACGTTGCGTGCGGGCATGCAGCCCCCCGTGGATGGAGTCGGTGGATCCGGTCCACGGAAGATAATCGCAGAGTGACCGTGAGATCACTCACCGAATACGAAAACTCGCACGCGGGCGAGGATCAGGCGGAGGTCTCCTGCTGGCGCATCCAGCGGATCTCGGCCTCGATGAACTCGTCGATGTCGCCGTCCAGCACCGCGGTCGGGTTGCCGACCTCGACGCCGGTCCGCAGGTCCTTGACGATCTGGTACGGGTGCAGCACGTAGTTGCGGATCTGCGTGCCCCAGCTGCTGGTGCCCTCACCGCGCAGCGCGGACATCTTCTCCGCCTCCTCCTGCCGCTTGCGCTCCAGCAGCTTGGCCTGCAGCACGTTCATCGCCGTGGCCTTGTTCTGCAGCTGGCTCCGCTCGTTCTGGCAGGACACCACGATGCCGGTCGGGATGTGGGTGATCCGCACCGCCGAGTCCGTGGTGTTGACGCCCTGGCCGCCGGGCCCGGACGACCGGTACACGTCCACCCGCAGGTCGCTCTCGTCGATGTCGACGTGGTCGCTCTGCTCCACCACCGGGACGACGTCCAGCCCCGCGAACGAGGTCTGCCGCCGGGCCGCGTTGTCGAACGGGGAGATCCGCACCAGCCGGTGCGTGCCGTGCTCCCCGCGCAGCGTCCCGTACGCGTAGGGCGCCTTCACGGTGAACGTCGTCGACTTGATCCCCGCCTCTTCGGCGAAGGACGTCTCGTAGATCTCGGTGGGGTAGCCGTGCCGCTCCGCCCAGCGCAGGTACATCCGCTGCAGCTGCTGCGCCCAGTCGGCCGCGTCCACGCCGCCGGCCTGCGCGTTGATGGTGACGAGCGCCTCCCGGGCGTCGTACTCGCCCGACATCAGCGTGCGCACCTCGAGCTGCTGGATCGCCTTGTGCAGCGCAGCCAGCTCCTCGTCGGCCTCCGCGCGCGTGTCGGCGTCGTCCATCTCCTGCGCCATCTCGTACAGGGTGGCCGCGTCGTCCAGCCGCTGGCGCAGCCCCTCGACCCGGCCGAGCTCGCTCTCCAGGTACGACAGCCGGCGCGTCACCGACTGGGCGCGCTCCTGGTCGTTCCACAGGTCGGGGTCGGCCGACTGCTCGCGCAGCTCGGCGATGTCACGCCGCATGCCGTCGAGGTCCAGCACCTGCTCGATGCCCGCGAGGGTCGAGCCGAGCTCCTTGAGCTGCTCTTCCGGTTCGATGCCTGCCACGCTTCGAGCTTATCGCCGTGCGGGCAGTGCCCGGACGCCCGCGGACGCGCGGCGGATGGCAGAATCACGGGCCGGAGGCAGGGCCGGGAACGGCCCGGCGAGGCGTCGGTGCCGGGGGGCGGTAGTTGCGTAGGATCGCGCGGGCGGTGGCGGCCGCCGTGCTGCTGGTGCCGCCGCTCATGATCGGCGGCTGCGGCGGCGGCGACAAGCCGCGGGCCCGCCCCACCCCGGTCATGCCGTCGACCACCCCGCCGCAGCCGGTGCCGCTGACCCTCGACGTCGCCCAGAAGGCCTTCCAGACCTACATCACCGACGAGGACGTGGCCCGCGCCGCCGCCGACGAGCGGCTGGCGCTGACCTGGACGTCCGACGGGCAGTCCCTGCTCACCGCCGCCGAGTTCCGCAAGGCGGCCTTCGACGGCGACCCGGTGCGCCGCTTCACCTACGGCAAGCCGAAGCTGTACGTGCCGAAGCTGAAGGCCGACGCGTACCCGCAGTGGTTCGTCGCGTCCGTGGACCGGTCCGTCGCGGGGGACAAGAAGAGCAAGGAGTCCGCGCTGATGGGCTTCATCCTGCGGAGCCCGACCGACGACTGGCACCTCACGCTGGCGACGGAACTCGCGCCAAAGGCCCGGCTCCCGAAGATCCAGATGGACCCGGACGGCTACGCCGAGCCGCTGAGCTCGGACGACTCCACGGTGCTGATCCGCCCCCGCGACGTCGGCGGGATCCAGGCGACCATGGCCGCCGAGGGCGCCGCCAGCGTCGCCGCCAAGGTCATGGAGACCGGCCCGCTCACGTCCGGCTACTACCAGCAGACCAAGCGCGCCAAGAAGAAGGCCAAGGAGCAGGACCTCACCCTCACCATCGTCTACACGGCCACGCCTTATCCCTACTTCGGGCTGCGCACGAAGGGCGGCGGAGGGCTGATCCTGTACTCGCTGTTCCGCAACAACGCGGTCGTCGGGCCCGGGGCGCCCGGGCCGAAGCCGGAGATCCCGAAGGAGGCCGAGCACCTGCTGGACGGCACCGTCGAGGGCGATGAGATCGACACCACGGCGACGTTCCAGTTCGCCGCCTACGACCCGCCGCGCGCCAAGAAGGGCAAGCCGCAGCCCAAGGCCGAGCTGGTGGCCGACGACGGAGCGATCTCCAAGGCCGCCACCCCGACCCTCAAGAAGCCCTGAGGGCCCCTGGCGGGACGGGCCGTCAGCCGTAGACGCGCTGCAGGACGAGGGCCGCGAACAGCAGGGCCACGAGGACGGCCAGCACGACGGCGGGCGGGACGGAAGGTCCGTGTTGGTGCAGCTCCGCGCGCGCGGCGCGGCAGGTGGGGCAGCGTCCCTCGACCACCGGATTCGAGCACCGAGCGCAGATCAGATGTTCGCAGCTCATGTCGTGGGCCCCACTCTCCGTGAACGGTACGTGGCTCCATATGGGGATACGTCGATCGTCGACCGATTAGGTATCTTTCACCATCATCCAGCGTAGCCGGACTGTATGGTCGTTCCGGCAAGTCCGGGAGCTTGACGGCATGAAACGGCCGGACGTCGGGAGACGGTACATGACACAGCACGGACAGGTCGGGGCCCCGCGGGGCGCCGTCCGCGCCGTCGTCCCGTCCGCGCGCGACACGCCGTTGAACGCGGCGGGCCCCGGGCGTTCCCACCCCACGGAGGGGGACGAGGTAGTTGACTGTCCCCTCTACACTGCTCGAAGGTTCCACGGCCCCCCTGGTCGCGGAGCCGGGCGGCGCAGGTCGCAGCACGCGGACGGCCAGTCCGCGGCCGGCGGCCGGGCCGCTCCCCAACCCCTAGACTGAACCGCCGTGATGCAGCCGTGATCAATTTCGACAACGTCACCAAGGTCTACCCGAGCCAGAACCGCCCCGCTCTCCAGCATGTGAACGTCGGCATCGAGAAGGGCGAGTTCCTGTTCCTGGTGGGCCCGTCCGGGTCCGGGAAGTCGACCTTCCTGCGCCTCATCCTCAAGGAGGAGCGCCCGTCCCAGGGTCACGTGCACGTGGCGGGCAAGGACCTGAGCCGTCTGAGCAACTGGAAGGTGCCGCACCTGCGCCGCAGGATCGGCTGCGTCTTCCAGGACTTCCGGCTGCTCCCCAACAAGAACGTCTTCGAGAACGTCGCGTTCGCCCTCGAGGTGATCGGCAAGCCGCGGCGCTTCATCGGCAAGGTCGTCCCCGAGGTCATCGACCTCGTCGGCCTGGAGGGCAAGGCCCACCGGATGCCGGACGAGCTGTCCGGCGGCGAGCAGCAGCGCGTCGCGATCGCGCGGGCGTTCGTCAACCGGCCGATGATCCTGCTGGCGGACGAGCCGACGGGGAACATCGACCCCGCCACCTCGATCGGCATCATGAAGGTGCTCGACCGGATCAACCGCACCGGCACCACCGTCGTCATGGCCACCCACGACGCCGCCATCGTCGACGCGTTCCGCAAGCGCGTCGTCGAGCTGGAGGACGGACGGGTCGTCCGCGACCAGTCCCGCGGGGTGTACGGCCAGGCGTACTGACCCGGGCCCGGCGCACCGAGCCGGCACGAGCCCCCATCGACCACGGCCCGACGGGCCACCGCCGCGGACCCCTCCAGCGGCGGCTCCATCTGAACCCGACGGATCCCACCGGGCGTACGACTCAGGCAGAGGGGACGCCCGCTCAGGGCCCGCACCGCGGAGCCCGTGCCGGCGGCGGGAACAGGCGATCAAGGACAGCGAGGCATGCGCGTACAGTTCGTTATGCAGGAGATCTGGATCGGTCTCCGCCGGAACCTGACGATGACGATCTCACTGGTCATCACCGTCGCCATCGCCATGGCGCTCTTCGGCACCGGACTGCTGCTGCGCCAGCAGGTGGCCGCGTCCAAGGACTACTGGTACGACAAGATCGAGGTCTCGATCTTCCTGTGCGCGAAGACCAGTTCCAACGCCAACTGCCAGAAGCAGGACGTCACCGACCAGCAGCGGTCCGAGATCCAGGCGCAGCTGAAGAAGATGCCGCAGGTCTCCAACGTCCAGTACGAGAACAAGCAGCAGGCGTTCGCGCGGTTCAAGGACCGCTTCGCCGGCTCGCCGGGGTTCGTGCAGAGCACCCGTGAGGGCGACATCCCCGACTCGTTCCGGGTGAAGCTGAAGAACCCCGAGGAGTACAAACCGGTCGCGCAGGCGATGCTGGGGCATCCCGGCGTCGACACGGTGATCAACGAGCAGCAGATCCTGAAGAAGTTCTTCAAGATCCTGAACGGGCTCCAGGCGGCGGCGCTGGGCATCGCGCTGATCCAGGTGATCGCGTCGGTGCTGCTGGTCGGGAACACGGTCCGGCTGTCGGCGTTCAACCGGCGCCGGGAGACCGGGATCATGCGGCTGGTCGGTGCGTCCAACACCTATATCCAGCTGCCCTTCATCCTGGAGGGCGCGATCGCGGGACTGATCGGCGGGCTGTTCGCCTCGGTGCTGCTGGTGATCAGCAAGAAACTGCTGATCGACCGGCTGGCCGGGACGGTGCAGCTGGTCAGCCAGCTCGGCTGGTTCCAGGTGATCATGGTGATCATCGTGTCGATCTGCTTCGGCGTGCTGCTCTGTGCCGCGTCGTCGTTCCTCACCCTGCGCAGATACCTGAAGATCTAGCCGTACTCGTCCGACGGAGCGGCGGAGGGCCGCGCGGCCGCGGTTTTACACTTGCCGACATGTCCGTCCCAGGCCGCATGCTGCGCGGCGCCGCCGTCGCCACCGCGATCCTGTGCGCCTACGGGCTCGGGGTGCTGAGCGGTGAGGGGCGCCCGGACCGCCGGGCGGCCGCGGGCGGGTCGGTGCTGGACGAGGCCGCCGCGAAGATCGGCAGCCGGGCCGCGCGGCCGGTCGGCCGCGGCGAGCTCGACCGCGCCGCCATCGAGGGCATGCTGCGCGGCCTCGGCGACAGGTGGGCCCGCTACTACCCGGCGGCCCGCTACGACGACATGGAGGGCCGCCTGAACGGCCGGTACAGCGGCGTCGGGATCTGGCTCGGCAGCGCCGACGGCGATCCGCGGGTGCGGGTCGCGAGCGTCCAGCCGGGCACCGCCGCCGCCCGTGCCGGCGTCCTCGCCGGCGACGTCGTGACCGCGGTCGGCGGCGCCCCGGCCGAGGGCTGGGACGTGACGCGGGTCGCGGCGGCGCTGCGCGGGCGCCCCGGCGACGCCGTCGAACTCACCGTCCTCCGCGGGCGTCGGACAGAGGAGTTCCACCTCGTCCGCACCCCCGTCTCCGGAGGCGACGTCACCGTGACCGACCTGCCCGACCACGTCCGGCTGATCCGGGTGGGCGCGTTCACCCGCGGCACCGGACGCCAGGTCCGCGACGCGGTGACCGGGCGGTCGCCGTCCGGCGCCCCGTCCGGCGCCCCGGCCGGCGGGATCATGCTCGACCTGCGCGGCGACCCCGGCGGCCTGCTGGACGAGGCGGTCGAGACGGCGTCGGCGTTCCTGCCCGGCGGGCTCGTCGTGACTTACGAACCGCGCGGCGGGCCCGTCCAGCGGCGCACCGTCACCGCGCCGGGCGACGCGCGGACCCCGCTCGTCGTGCTGGTCGACGCGGGGACCGCCAGCGCCGCCGAGGTGGTCGCCGGATCCCTGCGCGACCGGGACCGCGCGGTGATCATAGGATCGCGTACGTACGGGAAGGGCTCGGTGCAGGAGTCGGTCCGGCTGGCCGACGGATCGGCGATCGAGCTGACCGTGGGTCGCTACCGCACCCCGGGCGGCCGTAACCTCGACGGGGTCGGGATCGAACCCGACGTGGCGGTCTCCGCCGACCGCCCTCCCTCAGTGGCCGAGCAGCGCGGCCGGAGCGTGCTGCGCGGCCTGCTCGCGACGACGCCGGACAAGGACTGATCACAGTGCCACGCGACACAGGGCGCAAGCTCATCGCCCAGAACAAGCGTGCCCGCTACGACTACCACATCGACGACACGTGGGAGGCGGGCATGGTGCTGATGGGCACCGAGGTCAAGGCGCTGCGCGCCGGCCGCGCCTCCCTCGCCGACGGCTACGCCCACGTGATGGACGGCGAGGTGTGGCTGGAGAACGTGCACATCCCCGAGTACACGCAGGGCACCTGGACCAACCACGCGCCGCGCCGCCGCCGCAAGCTGCTGCTGCACCGCCGCGAGATCAGCAAGATCATCGCCAAGTCGTCCGAGCCGGGCTGGACACTGATCCCCCTGGCGCTGTACTTCAAGGACGGTAAGGCCAAGGTCGAGATCGGCCTGGCCCGTGGTAAGAAGGCCTACGACAAACGCCAGGCCATCGCCAAGCGGGAAGCCGACCGGGAGATGCAGAAGGCGGCGGCCGCCCGGTTCAGGAGACGGTAAGGGTGTCGATGACCAACCGAGGCCGCGGACGCCTCCCGCGCAGGCGGCTCCCGCGCGGGAGCCGCACCGTGCGCCGCCGCGCCGTCTCGCTGGCGGCCTGCGGCGCCCTCGTCGCGACGATGACGACGGGCTGCTGGGCGGAGCCGTCCGCGATGCCCGCCGTCCGCGACTTCCTGATCGCCTGGCAGGTCGGCAACTACCCGGCCGCCGCGAAGAAGACCGTCGGCACCGACCGCAAGGCGGTCGAGTCCGCGCTCGGCGCCGTCCGCGCCCAGTTGGACGCGGCGTCGCTGCGGCTGTCCCTCGGCGTCTCCGACGACCAGGGCCGCGTCGACGACACCAAGGTGAAGGCGATCGCCAAGAACGGCGACGACGCCGACGCGCGGTTCTCCGTGAAGATCGACCTCGGCGAGAACGGGCAGCCCTGGGAGTACCTCGGCCACATGCACCTGCGCCGGGTCGGCGGCAAGTGGAAGGTCGTCTGGAACCCCTCGATCATCAACCCGCAGCTCGGCCCCGGCCAGCGCCTCGCGGTGGTCTCCGACGTGCCGAAGCGCGCCCCGATCGAGGACGGCGCGGGCCGCAGCCTGCTGCACGAGGTGTACTCCTACGACATCGGGGTGGTCCCCGGGCGCCTCGCCGACGCGCAGGCCACCGTCGACCAGCTCGCCAAGGTGGCCAAGTTCGCCGGCGGCCGCCGGCTGGACTCCGAGCGGCTGCTCGGCCGGGTCCGCTCGGCCCCGCCGCAGAAGTTCCTGTCGCTGCTGACCCTGCGCTACCCGGAGCAGAGCGCGCTGGCCCAGCGGCTGAAGCAGGTCCCGGGCCTGAAGATCAACGCGATCAAGGCGCCGAGCGCCCCGAACTACGCGCCGGAGCTGGTCGGCGAGCTCGGCCCGGCCACCGCCGACCTGCTCCAGCAGGTCGGCGCCCCCTACCAGCCGGGCGACACGATCGGCGTCAGCGGCGTCCAGCTCCTCCAGCAGCGCCGGCTCGCCGGGACGCCCAGCGTGAGCGTCGTCGCGCAGGACGCCACCGGCAAGCAGACGCAGGTGCTGAAGACCTGGCCCGGGGTCGCGCCGCAGCCCGTCTCCACCACCCTGGACCCGACCGTCCAGCGCAGGGCCGACGCCGCGCTCAAGGCGCTGCACTACCCGGCGTCCCTGGTGGCGCTGCGCCCGAACACGGGCCAGGTCGTCGCGGTCTCCAACCACGCCACCGGCGGCGAGAACCGCGCCTTCGAGGCCCACTACCAGCCCGGCCTGGCGTTCGGGATGGTGTCCGCCGAGGCGCTGTTCGAGCAGGGGGGCATGAAGCAGAACACCAAGACGTCCTGCCCCGGCAGCGTGACGGTCGGCGGCAAGACGTTCACCAACAAGGCGCACGCCGACACGGCCTTCGCCAACACCTTCGCCCTCGGCTGCGCGACCACGTTCGCCCAGCTGAGCAGCAAGGTCGACGCGCGCGCCCTGCAGTCCGCGGCGTCCCAGCTCGGCATCGGCCGGGGATGGGGCGTCTCCGTCCCCGCGTTCACCGGGTCGCTGCCCCCGCTGAACAGCGAGGGCGCCAAGGCCGCCGCGATGGCCGGCCAGGGCGTCGAGGTCAGCCCCCTCGCGATGGCCCTGGTGGCGGGCGCCGCCCGGACCGGCACCTGGAGGTCCCCCTACCTGCTCACCGACCCGCCCAAGGCCGCCGACGTCGGCGCGCAGAACCTGCCGTCGGACCCCGTCGCCAACCTGACGACCCTGCTGGGACGCACCACCTCCAAGGGCGTCGCCCGCGCCGCCCACGTCACCAACGACGTCGCCGGCACCGCGGCCACCGCCCAGTACACCGAGGGCGGCAGGCAGAAGACGGTGTCCTGGTTCGTCGGCTCCGCGGGCGAGCTCGCGTTCGCCATCGCGATCGAGGGGCCGTACTCCGCGTCCTCGGTGGCCGCCGCGTTCCTGCGCGGCATCCCCGCCAAGGCCAGGACGGGCACCGGTACCGCAGGCTGAGCGATCCCGCCGGGACTTGGGAATCTCTTTGCCCGGCGGGACGCAACCGACCCGGCCTCCGGGTGCGTCTTCCCGGGTGACTGAGTATCCGCTTGGGGGGTTGCGGACTCGGTCGCAGTGATGAGACCAGAGCCTCGTCTCGGGGGAGGCTCTGCCGTCCGGACCGGCCTGACCCTGCCGGTCGACCCCGGTGGCAGCCTCGGGAGCGCGGGGTGGCCGAGGACGAGCCCGCCGCGC